>JAYTGR010000846.1:0-9389 GCA_043733205.1 Chthonomonadaceae bacterium | reverse complement strand
AACAGGCGCGGATGGAAGATGTCGAGCGCCTCCCCGAACACATCGAAAATAAATTTATAAGAGTCGGGATTGCTGGCATCGTAGGCGTGCTGCGAATTCACGTCCTCGACGAGATCCTGATGCTGACGATTCGCGAAGATCCACTCGCTGTGTCCGAGGGAGTTGATGAGCGGGATCGGCTCCAGAAAATGGGCGCGTGCGGAGGCGACATCCGTGCGCAGGTCGTCGATACTCATGCCGTACGGCACCGCGATCTCCGGGTGCGACTTCCAGTGCGCGTACTCGCATTCGAGCACCATACGATTGAGCTTATAGCGGGAGAGCACGCGTTCGATCAGACGCTGATGAAAGGGCAGGGCATCTTTGCCCACGAAGATATGGATTCCCCGGAAAGTCAGGCTCGGCCAGTCGGAGATGCTCACCCCGGCGAAAGCGAACTGCCCCTTTGCGCGGCGCTGCAGCAGCTGCCGCAGGGTCTGCAGGCCATAAAAAGCTCCCGCCGCGTCGTGCCCGACGATCCGAACCTCCTCCGGCGTGACCGACAGCTGATAGCCCTCGGCAGGCAGCGCAACGATGGATTCCACGCGGATCGAGATGCTGCGCCCTGCGGCTGGCCCAGTCTGCATTGCCGTTTTGATACCTGTCTCGCGGCTGGTATCGGCGGCGAAGCGTGCCATCTCCTGCCGCACCGGGGCGAACTCTTCGCCGCCAGGCAGCTGGTCGCTGAGAATGAGCTGCCCCGTCACCGCGAAATCCTCCGCCTCTCCCGCTGGAAACCGCGCGGCTTTCGGCTCGGGGATCAGAACCGGATGATTGAGCGTGTCCAGCAGCGGCGGCAGCGGCCGGCCCGCATCGGGAATGCGAATGGTCTTGGCGGGACGCTGTTCCTGAGAGGCGGAAACCGGCCTGGCAGGCATCAGAGCGCGGGGTGCGGGCAGGGCGAGCGTGAAACTGCGGGTCGCCTCCTGCCCCGGCAGCATCTCGGTGCCGAGCAGGCCCAGCCAGAACAGTTTTTCGTCGCGCAGATAGTCGTCATCGCGGCCATCGAACAGGACGCCGTCGGCGGGCTCTCCCGCTCCGACACGCAGACTGAGAGGGCCGAACGCCGTCTCCTGAAATGTGAGCGACTGCCAGAGAGGGGCCAGACTGTCGGCGGGATATTTCGAGGAGCGGGGCAGGGGACCGACACGGTCGTTTGTCGGCAGCGTTCCGGCGGCATGTTCCGCCTGATAGGTCGCCCCGACCAGTGGATAGGCCCAGAGGCGTGCCGTGTTCCATTCCAGGCGGGCAGGCTCCTGCCCATCCCAGCGATACCGCAGCGCGAACGTCACGGTATTGTCAGGCCGTACCTCGATACGCTGCGTCGCCGCGAACTTCTGCGCGTCTGCTGTATAGGTAAAGAGCGTCGTATAGACGCAGCCTCCATCGGGGAGCGTCTCCACC
This sequence comes from Chthonomonadaceae bacterium, assembly GCA_043733205.1. GTDB lineage: Bacteria > Armatimonadota > Chthonomonadetes > Chthonomonadales > Chthonomonadaceae > JANXLO01. The sequence continues at coordinate 7,946 of JAYTGR010000846.1, read as the reverse complement.
GTCGGGTGCAGCAGAGAAGAGCTGGAACCGTAGTAGCCTTTCGTATAGTCCCGCGAGAAGACCTGCACCAGTCCTCCGCGCACCAGCGGAACCTGATCGAAATCGAGGCGGAGGCCGCTGCGCAGATACCGCGCGGTCCAGCGGCCGATATGGAGGGGAGCGGAAGCATCCGGGGCTTTGGAAACGGTCTGTGTCCGACCGACCAAAGGCCAAACCAGACCGAGTCCCAGCAGAAGCAAGCAGGAAAGCAGTCGTCTCATAGAAGAGAAGTTCGGCGCAGAGGGATTCATCTCCTGCTTACTCTCGCACAGGCCAAGGTCATTCAGTTTTCGCCAAAGAGCCGGATCCGAATCCGCGCAGGCGGACCTTCGGCCACAGGCCTCTAGCGAAGGACTTTAGTCCAGCGTGCCACGCGAACGCTCACAGAGGGAAAACTGAATAATCCTGTGCGTGGAGCGGCACTGCAGCGGGCTTCCAATAGCCGGATTTGCACCGCCTGCTTCGCCGGAGGACACAGAGGGCACGGAGGTTACTCAGAAGAGATACCGGAATACCGGCATACTCTGTGATTTTCTTATGGGATGGCGCGAATAATGGAGCAGATGAGCGGCGCACACCGTGACAGCGGCTGCGATGCCGCTGGCTTTGGCCACATGAAGGAAAACGATGCTTACGCCCGACCGCAGCGCCAGGTTTCAAACCCTGGTCGAGGAACACAAGAAGATACTCTATAAGGTTTGCAGCTCCTATTGCAGGAGCCGCGACGACCGCGAAGACTTGGCCCAGGAGATCACCGTTCAGCTCTGGAGATCGTTTGGCACGTTCGACGACCGCTGCCGGTTCTCCACCTGGATGTATCGGATCGCACTCAATGTCGCGATCTCCTTCTACCGCCGGGAGAGCACACGCACGCACTCTCTGCTGCCTGCCGATGCCTGTCTTCTGGAAGAGATTCCGGACACGGCCAGCCAGCCGGAAGAGATTATGCTGCTCTACCAGTTCATCGAACGACTGGACCCCCTGAACAAGGGGCTTCTCCTCCTGTATCTGGACGGATACAGCTATCGGGAGATCGCGGAAGTGCTGGGCATAACGGAAACCAATGTGGCGACAAAGATCGGCAGACTGAAGCAGACAATGAAGCAGGAGTTTAGCGGATCGGCGCAGGATCGATCGAGGAGCAAAGAAGATGGAACTGGATGAACTGAGAGTCAAATGGACGGAATACGATCGCAAGCTGGAAACGAACCTCCGGCTGAACCGGCAGCTGCTGAGGGAGGCATGCCTCGGCCGGGCGAAGTCGGCGCTGCAGCGCCTGATCCTGGGGCTGGCTCTGGAGGCGGCGGCAGTGTTTGTCGTCCTCATCGCCCTGGGTTCCTTTCTCTGCGCGCACTGGGCTGTGCCACGATTTGCATTCCCCGGCGTCGCGCTGGATCTAGGCACGATTGCGGTCTTCGCCGCGCTCATAGGGCAGCTGACGGCCGCCGCACAGATCGATTACGGCGGACCGATCATCACAATCCAGAAGCAGATCGAGGCCCTGCGGGTGAGGCGAATAAGGTATCTTCAGGGGGTCTTTCTGGGAGCGACACTGGCCTGGCCCCCCCTTCTGATCGTCGCATGCGAGGGGCTCGTTGGCCTCGACGCCTATCGCCTGTTCGGTGCAGTGTGGCTGTTGGTCAATCTGCTGTTCGGCCTAGCGGTTATCCCGGTGGGACTCTGGCTCTCGAAGCGGTTCAGCGTCCGTCTGGACCGCTCGCCTCTCCTGCAGCGGCTCAGGGCCGACCTCACAGGACACAGCCTGAACGCCGCCATCGGCTGCCTCGCGACAATTTCGGAATTCGAGCACGGAAAATGAATCGGTGCCAGAGCTGTAAAAGACGTGGATAATGCTACGGAATCGACTGGAAACGTTGTAAAATAGAGATTATGAACTCCGAAACACCCCTTGTATCATCTGTTGAAGCTCCCAATCCGCCCCCGACTGCGGGGCGGATGCTGAGAGAATGGCTGCTGATCGGCTTGCAGTCGTTTGGCGGCGGAAATGCGACTTTTGCGCTGATCCGGCAGACATTCGTGGAGCGCCAGCGCTGGATCGAGGCGGAGGAGTTCAATCGGCTGTTCGCGCTGGTGCAGATCGCGCCCGGCATCAATCTGCTGGCGCTGACCATTTTGATCGGCAAACGCCTGCTGGGCTGGCGTGGCATCCTGCCCTCCCTCTTTGGACTGCTGCTGCCGACCGTCGTGGTGACGACGCTGCTGACGGCGGGTTATGCGCGTGTGCAGCACACCACGACTGCGCAAAATGCGATGCATGGATTTCTGCCTGCGACGGTGGGACTGGGATGCGTCACCTCGATTCAGATGGCGCGCACGAGCCTTGGAGAGGCGAAGAAGGAGGGGCGGCTGAGTCTAGTTCTCGGGCTGTGTGTGCTGGCAGCGAGCGGACTGGCGGTCGGACGCCTGGGCTGGTCCGTGCTGCCCGTGCTCTTTCTGGGAGGCTGTATCCTGGCTTTGGCGACCGTGTGGCGGCGGCGTAAAGCCCAGACAGAGGAGCCGACAGCGTGAACCCCCTGCTCTACTTCTGGCTCTTTTTGAAAGCCTCTCTCTTCTCGACAGGCGGATTCGGCAATCTGCCGAGCCTGCACCACGATCTGCTGGCGCATGGCTGGGCGACGGAGCCGCAGTTCGCCGAATCACTGATGGTCGGGCAGATCGCACCGGGGCCGAACGGCCTCTGGGTCATCAGTCTGGGCTACCTGACCGACGGCCTGCGCGGGACGCTGTTCGCGCTGCTGGCGGTCACTCTGCCGCCTCTGCTGGTGCTGGCTGTCGAACGCATCTATCGGGCGGTCGAGAGCCATCCAGCGGTGGAAGGCTTCATGCGGGGACTGACTCTGGCCTTGAGCGGGATCTTTGTGGTCATCCTGCTGAACCTGCTGCACAGCGCCGGTATGAACGCGCGCACCCTTACTATCGCGGTTGCGGCCCTGCTGCTGGGATCTACAAAGCGTGTTCCCTTTCCGCTTATTATTGTGCTGGGCGCGGTAACGGGGCTCTTATGGCGCTGAGGCTGCGCTGGATTCCGGCGGATGCGGCGCGTGGTTATGATCGTGTTCATGAACATGCGGATGGGCGTGGATGATCTCGCCGTGCCGGTGCAGATGCGCGTGGATGAGGTTGACCCGAAGCAGCAGGGGCAGGTCGGCGAGGATCTCCTGACTGGCGCCATCCGCGACGACCGTGTGCTCCTCGCTGAAGACCAGGGCGCGGGCCGCGATGCGCGGCACGATATTGAGATCGTGGGTCGCGGTGATGAGGGTCTTTCCGGCGGAACTGAGGCGCACCAGGAGTTCCACGAGAGCGTATTGCGAGCGTGGGTCGAGGCCGTTGGTCGGCTCGTCCAGCAGCAGCACATCGGGATTGACAGCCAGAGAGCAGGCGATGGCCACGCGCTTCTTCTCACCGCCGGAGAGCTGAAACGGCGGTCGATCCAGCAGCCGCACGATGTCGAGCAGAGCCGCCACGTCCCGAATCCGCTGCTCCGTCTCCTCCACGCTCAGCCCCATCTGCAGCGGCCCGAACGCGATCTCGTCCCGCACGGTCGGGGAGAAGAGCTGCGCGTCGGAGTTCTGAAAGATGAAGCCGACGCGCCGCCGAAAGCGGTACGCGAACTTCTCGTCCCGCAGGCTCGCTTCGGTCAGCGGTTCGCCGAAAGCCTCGATAAGGCCCTCCTGCGGGTGGATCAGCCCGTCCAGCATCTTGATGAGGGTGCTTTTGCCGCAGCCGTTCGCACCCAGAATAGCCACCGTTTCGCCCATGCCGATGGTCAGCGAAACCCCATGGAGCGCGACGACGCCCTCGCCGTAACGGTAGCCGACGTCGGAAAGCTTGAAGGCAGGAATACTGCTGGAGGCTGTCATCTGCCCTTTGCCCCCAGCATGAGAGTCGCGGTAAGGACGATCGCCAGAGTCCAGAGCGAGTCGGCGGTGCGCCATTGCAGACGCGTCAGGGTCGGCATGTCGCCTTGAAATCCTCGGGCGATCATGGCGGCGTGGACCTCTTCCGAGAGCGTTAAGGTCTTGCCAAACAGGGTGCCGATACTGCGTCCGACGAACTGCCGTCCCTCCGCATTGGTTGCCCTGCCCAGAGTGCGGCTGCGGCGGGCGGTGAACATCTCGCCCGCTGTCTGAAGCAGCACCGTCAAGTAGCGATAGGTCATGGCGAGCACACTGATGAAGAGACGCGGTACGAAAAGCGACCGCAGCGCACGGAGCAGATCGTTCCAGGGGGTGGTGAGGGTCAGCAAGGTCGCCAGAGAGATCGCCACGCCGACGCGCAGAGTCAGCAGTCCGGCCAGCGCCAGGCCCGGCCAGGTGATGGCGAGATGCGGATGCGCCGCCCAGAGCGTCAGCGCCTCTCGTCCGGGTGTGACGACGTTGAGGGCGGCAGGCAGTGTGATCGCCCCGACCGCCACCGGCACCGAGAGCCAGACGCGCCGCATCAGCGCCAGAATCGGCAGTTTCGACGCGATGGCCAGCCCGAGGGTCAGCAGATAGAGCGCGAGCAGCGGCAGGAGGGCGTGGACGAAACTGGTCACGACGATCAGGGCGAAGAGGCCGACCACTTTCGCGCGCGGATCGAGACGCTGCAGACAGCCGGGACGATGGGCCGAGCGTTCGCCCAGCAGCGCCGTCGCCGCCCCAGAGGCCAGTTCGCCGAGCGTTCGCTCCAGATAACGGTTGGGAGGACGGCCGGAGAGATCGGGGGGCGGCGCTGTCGCATCGGAGGGGCGGCTGAGCCAGTCGGGCAGCGCGTCGCCCGGAGACGTCTCGGCTGGCGGGCCGCTGCCGGGCTGGTCGGGGCTGCTGTCGTCCTCACCGTCTTTGCGTTGTGCCAGGAGGAGGCGGCCGCCGACGAAGAGCAGCGCCAGGATGGTCCCTACTCCCAGCGCTCCCGCCCCAAGATAGCCCTTCCAGCCCTTGTCGCTGGCATAGCTGCCGAGGCCCCGGACCCCCGAATAGCCGTGCGCTTCCGACTGCGCCATCCCCTTCGGCACATACTCCGTGCCTTCCACTTTCTTGATCTGCGCTTTCATGCCCTCCGTATCCCATTCGCCCCACGCATCGCCTTTCGCCAGCAGACCCAGCGGCGAGAGGGCCATCATCGCCAGCAGTCCCACCCACAAAATCTCCCGCCTTCCTCCGGTTCTCCGCTCTCTCCCACCGGCGGTATCTCCATACAGCGGCATCTTCGCCGCCTGCATGTAGGCGACGACCAGACCCGTGACGACCGCTTCCGCAGGACCGGCGATCAGGAGATGGGTTCCGAGCATGGCGGGCAGGGTGATATTCAGTCCGAAAGGGAAGTAGAGAGCGTGTCCGTTCGGTTCGTGGAAGAGGGCGGGCTGAATACCGAGCAGAACGGCGACGATGCCGGACGCTGCTGTGATCCCAACATAGGAGCCGACGGCGGCGCAGAGGGCACGGCCGGGAGCGGTGGGATGTGTACGCGCTGCCAGCAGACGATAGACGCTGTAGCCGACAAAAGGCAGCACGAACGCCATCGTAAAGCAGTTCGCGCCGAAGGCGAGCAGTCCGCCGTCCCCGAAGAAGAGGGCTTGAATCGCGAGTGCGACCGAGATGCCGATGACGGCTGCCCATGGGCCGAGCAGCACGGCAAGCAGCGTTCCGGCGACGGGATGCGCGGTCGTGCCGCCCAGCGCCGGAATATTGAACATCATCACGGTAAAACAGAAGGCCGCGCCCAGCGCCAGCAGCGGCGCCTGCCGCGTCTGAAGACGCTGACGCACCTGCCGCGCCGCCATGGCCCAGACAGGCAGCATGGCCGCACCGCAGACAGCGGAGGTGGCAGGACTGAGGACGGAGTCGGGGATATGCATCGCAGAATCTCCCGGTCGGTATGCCACAGCCCCGACCGCTGCACACGAGACCGGAATATTTATTGCCTCTCGCGTGATACGAATATGAGAATTGTAGCACACTCCCCGCCGAAATGCCAATTTCCCCCGCTCGTTATTGTGCCGTCCAGCCTCCGTCCAGAGTCAGGGTCGTGCCGGTCATGAAGGCCGAGGCGGGCGAACAGAGGAACACGATTGCGCCCCCCAACTCCTCCGGCTGTCCCCAGCGTCCGAGCGGGATCTTGGCCAGGAACGCCTGATAGGCCACGGGATCATTCATCAGAACCCGATTCATCGGGGTCTCGAATGGGCCGGGACAGAGGCAGTTGACCGTGACGCCGTGCGGCGCAGCTTCCAGGGCCAGCGCGTGGGTCAGGCCGAGCAGGCCGGATTTCGCCGAGGCATAAGCGGCCCGTCCGGGAATGGCGACAAACGACATGATCGAGCCGAGCATCACCACACGTCCCCATCTGCGCGCGATCATACCCGGCAGAAACGCCTGCGAACACAAAAACGATCCTTTGACACTGCTGTCGATCACGGCATCCCAGTCGTCTTCCGTCAGCTCCGGAGTGGGTTTGCGCACGTTGACACCGGCGTTGTTCAGCAGGATGTCCACCTGGCCGAAAGCGGCTTCGCAGGCAGTTTTAAGGTCTGCGACCGATGCCCGGTCGGTGACATCCGCGTAAAAACCGGCTGCCCGCCGTCCCGTCGCATCGGCGATCTCCTGCGCGGCCTGCTCCGCCTCGCCCGCATTGCGGCTGCACAGCGCGATGTCTGCTCCGGCCTCCGCCAGCGCCTGCGCCATCGCCCGCCCCAGCCCCTTGCTGCCGCCGGTCACCAGCGCTGTTTTGCCATCCAGTCGAAAAGTCTCGAAAACACCCATCTCGCTGCTCCTTTCACATCCTCGTGTCACGCTTTCCTGGAGATTATCGCCTGCCCGCCCCGCCTCTGTCAAGTCTAAACCAGACAGAGGCGGGCAGGGAATCCTGCTTCCCAATTCCTTCCAGCCCGCAAATCGGGAGGATTGCGGGCGTCCGGCGTCGAATTGAAAGCGACGCCGGACGCCGTCTGTTTTTGTGGCAAGTGCGAAACTATCCTTTTCCCGAACGTAGATAAGGTAAGCATGAATTTCGCGGTTCCTGACCATTATCAGCAGCTGGGCCTCTCCCCGGACGCGAGTTTGGAGGCGATCCGGAAACGGTATCGGGATCTGGCGCGCCGCTATCATCCAGACATGGATTCGAGCGCCGAAGCTGCCGAGAAGATACGGAGCGTCAATGAGGCGTACCATACTCTGAGCGATATCGACCGGCGCTCTGCCTACGACCTCACGCTCTGCCAGCGTATGTGGGGAGCGGTCACCCTGGTCAATCGCAGCAGCTGGAACGAGCTGGAATCCAGTCTGCACCATTGGCAGTTTCGCATTTTGATGGTGGATGGAACGGCCATTACCAATGCCGCGACCCTGTGTCAGGCCGCAAATCGCTTTCTGCCGCATCCGCTCGGCGACCCGATCTGCGACTGGAATACGCTGGAGGATGGGCTCTGGCAGGGCCTGGCGGATATGGCGGAGCGAGGCGAGTGCCGGATCGCGATCTGCTGGACGCAGGCGCACGCGATGCTCAAAAGCGGCCTGCCCGATCTGCTGCTCGCCATCGACTGTTTTCGGGGACTGGCTGCCCAGGTCACGACTTCGGACCAGGGATTTCCGCGTCCAATGGCGCTGCGGGCATTCCTGATCGGGGAAGGCCCGAATTTTCCAGGCTGGCGGCCGCCGACGGCGCGCAGCGAGGAGCGGTAGATCCGATCTCATGAACAGTGCAACTCCGGATTATTATCAGATGCTGGGACTGACCGCTGCGGCCACCCCGGAGGAGATCAAAAAGCGCTACCGGGAACTGGCCCGGCGGTATCACCCCGACGTGAATCCCGATCCGGCCGCCTCCCAGCAGATCAAGGCGATCAATGAGGCCTATCATACCCTCAACGATCCGGATCGGCGCTCCGTCTACGACGCCCATCG
>JAYTGR010000845.1:0-1078 GCA_043733205.1 Chthonomonadaceae bacterium | reverse complement strand
CCTTATGTCGACATACGCAGCCTCTATTTTAGCCCGCCCGGAACGGGCGGCGCTCCGGATGGACTCCTGGAACTGCAGATCCTCGTTTTGGGACTGAGCCTGCTTCTCCCGCTCCTTTTGGTCGGCCTGATTGCGGCGCTCTCGCGCCGGCAGGGCGTTCCCGTGGCAATAGGGCTGGGCCGTGGCCTGCGGGGCGCAGCCCTTCCAGCCGCCGCCGCGCTTTTCCTGGTCTATGGCGTTTCGCTCCTGCCAACTGTCTGCTTTGAAGCGATTCTCAAGTCGGATATCGCACACACGGTGCGCAGCGAGCCCCGCTTCGTCGCGGAACTCGCCCACAAGGCCTGGCCCGGCAATCCGCTGCCCTGACCACCGCCTTTTCTGAAAGAAATGCAGGGATGCAGGCATCCAGAAGGCATCCCAGGAGAAATCAGCATGGAAAATTCTTCACCCCCTCGTCACCATCGGCTGGCCTGGCTTGCGCTGGCCACGCTCGGAACGCTGCTGCTGCTGCCTGCCACCCGCTATCTGGTGCGGTCCCAGATGCAGATGGAAGCGCTTACCTATTCGACCGAGACGAATCTGCCTGCCGAACGCGCCGCTGCCGCGCGTATGTCCGACGACTATCCTGTCCAGCTCGCCCTGGCGGCCGAGACGCCCAGCCCCTTTGCAGTGATGCTGGGCACCGATCCCATGGCGCAGTCGAAAGCCCGCAACCGGCGTATCGCAGCGCTCATACCGCGCTTTCCGAACAGCCCCTCCGTCTGTGCCAATCTGCTGCGCTATATGATGCTGGGCGAAGTGCGTATGCAGCGCACCGATGGCGATCCTCCGCCTGCCTCGGCAGTCCCTGCGATCCCCTACCAGCCCTCTCTCGAAGCGAGGGAGATGTTCGAGAATGCGGCGCAAAAAGGCGTACAGCTCGACCCGGACAACGCCTATTTTCGGATGATGCAGGCGATCGGTCTCTTTAACGCCCATCGCGACAGCGAGGCTCTGGACGCTTTGAAAGCTGCCGGACGGTGCTCGCATTGGGCCGAGTACTATCAGGACGAGGCCAGCGGCCAGAATCGACTTCAGG
>JAYTGR010000844.1:0-1078 GCA_043733205.1 Chthonomonadaceae bacterium | reverse complement strand
CTCTGCTGGATCATGGCGCGCGCCTGGAGACACGCAAGTTTGACGACCATCTGACGCTGCTGATGTTTGCGGCGCTCTCCGGAAACCCGGATACGGTGCAGCTGCTGCTGGATCGGAAGGTCAGGGTCAATCTGCAGGATGAACTCGGGGAGACAGCGCTGATGACGGTTCGGGAGCCTCCCAGGCCGTCGCTAACGTCCGAGGAGACAGGTCCCTCTAAGAAACGGAACCCGCCTCAGCCGTCTGGTCTTGCCGCCATTCTAAAGCTGCTCCTGCATGCGGGCGCGGACAAAGAGATGCGCGATATCGATGGGCGTACCGCGCTCATGCGCTATGCGAACTATGGCGTACAGAAGGGTGTCGAGGTTCTGACGGACGCCGGGGCGAAGGTGAATCTTCGGGATCGCGAAGGCAATACGGCTCTGATTCTTGCCGCAGGCTGGCAGCAGAGCGAGACGACTTTTAGCAGTCCGGCAGAATACCTTGCCGTCGTGCAGAACCTCTTGAAGCGGGGATCCGACCCGCAGGTGAAAAACCGTGCTGGACTGACTGCCCTGACGGCTGCCACAAGACAGGATCATAAGGACATCGCCGCGCTGCTGAAAGGAAACTAACGAGAACAGCGTTCGGTATAGGAACGGATCGTGCCCAGGAAACAGGGGGATGCCAGACACCTCTTTGACACTTGCTGCAGGCGTCTGGTATCATCACAGCAGCGGTTCGATTTCCGGAGGCCCTGCATGTCCGAAACAGAAGCATCTTCTATCGCCCCCATTGTTTTGTTCGATGGGGTTTGCAATCTTTGCAGCAGCGCGGTTATGTTCATCATTCGCAGCGACCCGAAGCAGCGCTTTCGGTTTGCGGCCCTCCAGTCGCCTGCGGGCCAGGCATTGCTGGCACGGCACGGCCTCCCGACAGCGGCCTTGAACACCTTCGTCCTGATAGAAGGGGAGCGCGCCTTCACCAAATCGACGGCCGCGCTCCGCGCCGCCCGCCTCCTGGGTTATTTATGGCCCCTCGCTTTCGTCTTCATCCTTGTCCCCAGGCCGCTCCGTGACTTCTGCTACGACCTTATCGG
>JAYTGR010000843.1:0-1080 GCA_043733205.1 Chthonomonadaceae bacterium | reverse complement strand
GCCGCTGCCAGCGGTTAAGAACACGGCCTGGGGCAAAACGCCTATCGACCGTTTCATTCTGGCTAAACTGGAAGCGAAAGGCCTGAAGCCGGCCCCCTATGCCGACCGCAGAACGCTCATTCGCCGCGCCAGCTACGATCTGCTCGGTGTGCCGCCGACGCCTGCGGAAGCAGACGCCTTCGTAAGCGATACCGCGCCGGACGCCTTCGCGAAAGTCGTCGACAGGCTGCTGGCAGACACGCGCTATGGCGAACGCTGGGGGCGCCACTGGCTGGATGTCGCGCGGTATGCCGATAACAAAGGCTACGTCTTCACGGAAGACAAAGAGTATCACTACGCTTACACCTACCGCGACTATGTCATCCGGTCGTTCAACACCGACCTGCCCTACGACCGTTTTGTCAGGGAGCAGCTGGCCGCAGATCGGCTGCAGCAGGGAGATGACAGAAGCAGTCTGGCCGCGATGGGCTATCTCACGCTCGGCCGGCGCTTCCTGAACGACCAGGCGGCGATCATCGACGACCGCATCGATGTCACCTGCCGGGGCCTGATGGGACTGACGGTCGCCTGCGCCCGCTGCCATAACCATAAGTTCGATCCTATTCCCAACAAAGACTACTACTCGCTCTACGGCGTTTTCGCCAGCTCCTACGAGCCGAACCCGCTGGTGGTCATCTCGCCCAAATCGGTGTCGGAACCCTACGAGAAGCAGAACGGGATGGTCGTCGCAACACAAAACGAGGTCAACGGTCTGATCCTGGCGCAGGTCGCTCTGCTCCGCAAAAAGATCGAACAGACACCTGCCGCCGTCACTCCCGAAGGTGCAAAAGTGCTGCAGGCCCTGCGCCTGAACACGCTTCCGGACGCCAATCAGTACGGTAAGATCGCGGCCGGTTTCGAGCCTGCCGCTCTGGAGAAACTCAAGGGACTGAACGCAAAGATCGCGGAACTGAAGAAGACGATGCCGCCCACGCCGGAGATGGGTATGGCAATGCTGGACGCCGACAAGCCGTACGATCCCTATGTGTTCATCCGCGGCAACGCCGGAAATCGCGGAGACAGCGTGCCGCGCCGCTTCCT
>JAYTGR010000842.1:0-3486 GCA_043733205.1 Chthonomonadaceae bacterium | reverse complement strand
CGTGCGCGGTCATCGGCACGATTTTCGGGCCGGTCGGCGTGTCCGTCATGAGGGGGCGCTTGTTCAGGCCCAGCATGATCGGCAGAGAGGGGCCGTAGATGTCGGCATCGAGCAGTCCGACCTTCGCGCCCATCTGCGCCAGTGCGACCGCGAGGTTGACGGAGACCGTGCTCTTGCCGACGCCTCCCTTGCCGCTTGCGACCGCGATGACGTGACGCACGCCGGGGATCAGCTCCTGCGCCTCCAGCGCCCGCCCGCGCACCTGCGCCGTCATCTCGACATTCACGCGTTCGACGCCGGGAATAGCCGCGACGGCCCGCTCCGCCTGCACCTTCAGCAGGTCCTTGACCGGGCAGGCGGGAGTCGTCAGTTCGACTTTGAAGGCGATGCTGCCTTCGCAGATGCGAATATCTTTTACGAACCCCAGCGTCACGATGTCCCGATGCAGGTCAGGATCCTGCACCGCGCGCAATGCCTGCAAAATCTGCTCTTCCGTTACGACTGCCATACCTTAATCTCGCTCTCTTCCGGTGTTTTCTGCTTTGAACTCTGGCCTATTGTACCCTTCCGCTCCCGGAAAACGGTGCAGGGGCGGCGAGGAAGGATCGAACAGGAAGGCAGGAAGAGAGGAAACCAGGAAATTCAATGCTTCACGATGCGGTTTCGACGACCGCACTCACGACCGGCTGCCCCGTGCCTGCCGGGTCTTGTAGATTCCAATTGCGGAGGTGATCGAGGAGGGTGTAGTCGGTCAGGTCGAGCTGCACGGGCGTGACGGAGATTCTGTTTTCCAGTATGGCATGGACATCCGAACGGGGATCGGGCGTGGTCTCGCGGAGGCTGCCCCCCTGCCAGTAGTAGGGACGGCCGCCGGGATCCAGCCGCATTTCGATGCGGTCCACGTACTCCCGCCGCCCCTGATGCGTTACGACTGCGCCGCGCAGCTCCTTCTCCGATACGTGCGGCACGTTGACATTGAGAAAGGTGTGGGGCGGCAGTGGGTCGGCCATCAGCTGTCGGGCGAGACGGGCCGTGAACGCGGCAGCGGGCTCAAAATCGATGCTGTCGCCGGAGACGCCCTGCGCCGTCACCGAGACCGCGATCGCCTGAATTCCCAGCACCGCGCCCTCGAAGGCGGCGGCGACGGTGCCGCTGTAGGTCAGGTCCCACCCGAGATTCGGCGCGTTGTTGATCCCGGAGACGACGAGGTCGCACCGGTTTTCCATGACCACATCGAAGCCGAGCGTCACACAGTCGGTCGGGGTGCCGCTGACCGCCCAGCCCTGCATGCCGTTGGGCAGTGTCAGCGGCGTGACGCGCAGCGGCTTGTGCAGGGTGATGGAGTGGCCTGCCGCGCTGCGCGGCCGCTCCGGAGCGACCATGAACACCTCTCCCAGCGCGTCGAGAGCGGTTTTCAGGGTGTGGATGCCGGGCGCATAGATCCCGTCGTCATTGGTAAGCAGAATTCGCATGGAGTTGGTTTCATCTCGGTTTGGAGTTAGTGTGGCAGGACTGGAACCGCCTGACGGCGAAATGACATCCATACCCTGCCCGTCTTACTATTTTGACACAAAACTCTGGAGGAACCGCCGGATGCCGCCCCGACCTGTCCGCATTGGAATGATGTCGTTCGCCCACATGCATGCCACGAGCTACGCGCACAGCATCGCCGCCCGCCCGGATACCGAACTGGTCGGCATTGCTGACCACGATCCCGCCCGCGCCGCAGAGATGGCGCAGCGCTGCGAGACGCAGGCGTTCGCGAGTTACGAAGCGCTGCTGTCGGCTCCCGATCTGGACGCTGTCGTGATCTGTTCCGAGAACATACGCCACCGTGAACTGACAGAGATGGCGGCGGCGGCAGGCAAACACATTCTGTGCGAGAAGCCCCTGGCGACGACAGTGGCGGATGCCGAAGCGATGATCGCCGCCTGCAGACGTGCCGGGGTGCAGCTGATGACTGCCTTTCCATGCCGCTACTCCCCAGTGATGCAGCGGCTGAAGGCGGCGCTCGACAGCGGCAGTGCAGGCAGAATCGTGGCGATGCGGGGCACGAACCGGGGCCGTAATCCAGGCGGATGGTTCATCGACAAGGCGCAGTCGGGCGGCGGCGCGACTATGGATCACACGGTCCATGTGACCGATCTCATGCGCTGGATCCTGCAGGATGAGGTGCGCGAAGTCTACGCTGAGATCAGCAACGGGATCAGCCACGCAGGCTTCGACGATGTCGGCTTTCTCAGCCTGACTTTTCAGCGCGGAGTCTTCGGCACCCTGGACGCCTCCTGGTCGCGCCCGAAATCCTTCCCGACCTGGGGCGACGTGACCCTGGACGTGATCACGGAGCGCGGCACTCTCTCGATGGATATGTTCGCCCAGAACCTCGTCCTCTACTCCGACCGTACCGACAGTGTCTCCTGGCACAACTGGGGCGGCAATATGGACGACGGTCTGGTGGCAGCCTTCGCCAAAGCCATCGCCGAAGGATCGCCCGTCCCCATCACCGGCGAAGACGGCCTGCGCGCAGCCGAAGTCGCCCTCGCCGCCTACCGCTCCGCTGAAACCCAACAGCCTATCATGTTGCCAAGACCGGCTTGAGCCACGATTTTCGCGATTAAGCGATTAACACGATTTTGCCCCTCAAGTCCCCCGCATCCGCGTCCAATCGTCTGTCCCCAATCGCGACAAGCGCCCTCTTCAGCAGCAAAACGACAAGCACGACAACAATCGTGCTAATCGTCTCATCGCGAAAATCGTGGTTAAGACGTTCCACGATGGTCTCGCGAGCTGCCGGGTACAATACGCGAACAGTCAATTGAAACACGATTTCGAGGGAACGACCCTGGCCAAAACAGCCGGGAGTGTCTCTGCTTTCTCACGGGGAAAGCGCGGTTCAGAGAAGGAGACACGATGCCCACTCTAGACGAAAAGTATGCCGACAGAGATCTGACAGGGAAAATCATCGGCTGTGCGCAGGAGGTGCATCGCGTGCTAGGCAACGGTTTTCAAGAAGTCATCTACCAGCGCGCTTTGGCAGTGGAAATGACGGCGCGGGGACTGGAGTTTAGCCGGGAATATGAGATGCAGATTCTGTACAAAGGGGTCGATGTAGGTACACGCCGCGTCGATTTCTTTGTCTCCGAGCGCATTATGGTCGAACTGAAAGCGGTGATTCAACTGGAAGACGTGCATCTCGCCCAGGCGAAAAACTATCTGGAAGCGTATGGATTGGCAACCGGCTTGCTCCTCAACTTCGGAGGGCGCAGCCTGGATGTCCGGCGCGTCATGAATTCGTCTTGAACCACGATTTTCGCGATTAAGGGATTAACACGATTGTTGCCCCTCAAGTCACCCAAATCCGCATCCAATCGTCTGCCCCCAATCGCGGCAAGCACCCTCTTCAGCACCAAAACGACAAGCACGACAACAATCGTGCTAATCGTCTAATCGCGAAAATCGTGGTTCAGACAATCACAACCCGTACAA
>JAYTGR010000841.1:0-1082 GCA_043733205.1 Chthonomonadaceae bacterium | reverse complement strand
TCGGTAATGCGCGTGAGCGGTTCCCCATTAAGTTCTACCTCGTCGCGATGCTGTTCATCGTGTTCGACGTCGAGACGATCTTCCTGTATCCCTGGGCCGTTACCTACCATACCCTTCCCTATGCCGTCAAGGTTTTTGAATTCGGGGAGATGGCTGTCTTTGTCGCCATTCTCTTCGTCGGCTACAGTTATATTATCGGCAAGGGTGCGCTCGACTGGGACGAGAGCGATACCGGCAAAGTGGGCGATGTCGTTACGCCGCGGATGCGGGAGCCGCGTCCGGCGCTGCGCTACGGCAACGAGAACTCTGGCCCAGCCGATATCTCGCACACCCTGGGGGCCGCGCGGGTTCCGGCCTATGGCGCGACCTCGCAGGAAGAGGCGATCCCTGTGACCGAACGAGACATGAAACCGCTGAGAGGGGTTCGCTAACATGGCAGACACCACACTTCAGAACCCCGAGCCCGATGAGATGCTGGAACTGCAGAAGATTCGTGCCGCGTTCCCAGACGCCGTATTGAACGTCAAGGAGTTCCGCGATGATACGCGGATCATGATCCGCCGCGAACGCATCGTCGATGTCTGCCGCCTGCTCCGCGACGATACGGAGCTTCAGTTCAATTTCTTTTCGGAGTGCCTTGGAGTCGACTACCTCGACTATCGGGAAGACTACCGCTTCGAGGTCGTCTACAATCTCTACTCCATGCCCTACAAGAAAAACGGCAAGACCTGGGGAACCGGCCGCAGGCTATTCCTGAAGGTTCCAGTACCCGAAGAAGACGCGGTCGTCCCGAGCGTGACTGGGATCTACTCGGGCGCGAACTTTCCGGAGCGCGAGATCTTCGATATGTTCGGCATCCGTTTCAGCGGCCATCCCGACCTGCGGCGAATTCTGATGTCGGAGGACTGGGTCGGACATCCCCAGCGCAAAGACTATCCGTTGGGGGGCGAGCGCGTGCAGTTTCCGGGCGGAAAGCTCGGCCCGGCGGTCTCGGAAGTCCCGGTGCAGCATCCTGGCGAATCGTTTACTGGCCCGACCGCTGACCGAATGGGCGAAAACAGGCCCCGTTAAGCGGCTATGCC
>JAYTGR010000840.1:0-3487 GCA_043733205.1 Chthonomonadaceae bacterium | reverse complement strand
GAAGCACGGCTTTTCTCGCTTTAAATGGAATGGGAATGATCATTATGGTAAAAGATGACCGCCCGGCATCCGCGCATACACTACAGCAGACAGGCCTGCTGACCAGGGCTGAAAGCGCAGTGTGCGTGGTTTCTCCCCTGCAGCCACCAACAGGTGAGAACCACAGGACGGATTCTTCCCTCAATGATGTCGTGATGCCCTCCGACGCGCCGGTCTGCCTGGAGCCAAAAAACGATCCTGTCTATCTGCTGCTGAAAAGATGTCTTGACGTGACAGTCGCGGGAACCGCGCTGATCGCGCTGACGCCGGTCTTCATCCTGATCGCCGTTGTGATCGTGATCGACAGCCCCGGCCCTGTCCTGTTTTCTCAGACACGCGTTGGAAGGAACTGCAAGCCGTTTCGGTTTTATAAGTTCCGCAGTATGGTCAAAAATGCACCGGATCTGCAGGCACAGCTAAAATCCGAAAACGAAGCTGCCGGCCCTATCTTCAAAATGCGCAAGGATCCCCGGGTAACACGCGTCGGGCGCATCCTGCGTAAATACTCCCTGGACGAGCTGCCCCAACTATTCAGTGTGTTAAGAGGCCAGATGAGCCTCGTAGGTCCCCGACCGCATCTGCCCGCCGAAGTCGCGCAGTATGAGGAGCATCAGCGGCAGCGTTTGATGGTTCAGCCCGGTTTAGTCTGTCTGCGCGAAATTCACGGCCGCTCCAACCTCACTTTCGAGCGCTGGATAGAGCTGGACCTCCAGTATATTTCCTGTCGCTCGCTGCGGACGGATCTGAACATTCTCCTGCGCCTTGTCCCAGCGGTGCTCTGTGGGCGCGGCGCCTACTAGACATTTCGCTGCCACGGAAAGAGAATACCTATGCGTTCCCTGATAATCTGTTCCCTCCTCTTCCTGACGACCATGCCGGGACTTCGCGCGGACGAAACGCAGCAGCCGAAGACTCCCCCGACGACTTCCACTGGGATCTCCTCCTATCGCGTTGCAGCGGAAGATGTCCTGGACATTGCGGTACAGGATCATCCCGACCTCTCTAAAACAACGGTGGTGCTGCCGGATGGCACTATCTCTTACCCCTACGCAGGCGAGTTCAAGGCCTCTGGCCTCACTCTGCACGAAATCGCGGATCGTATCACGGGCGCACTCCGCAAGGAGATCGCCGGCCCTCAGGTGACGGTCACGATAAAATCTCTGCATGAGCGGCCTGCCAGCCAGGTAAGTATCCTCGGGGCTGTGCATACAGCGGGCAAACACAACCTCAAAGAGGGATGGCGCATTCTCGATCTGCTGATCGAGGCGGGCGGGCTTGCAGGAGACCATCCTATAGGTTTCACAGCCAGCATGGTACGAAACGGCGCCGAGATCATCCCCGTAGATCTCGCGCGAGTTATGTCGGGAACGGATGCCAAAGCGAATTTGCTGCTCCTGCCCGGTGATATTCTGGTCGTGCGGGAAGTGGTCCAGGCTGCGGTTCAGATCCAAATAATGGGTGAAGTCGCCCACCCAGGAGCCTTTGGGATCCCTGCAAACGCCTCGATCGTTACCGTTCTCAGTGCGGCAGGCGGTCCAACGCCCAGAGCGGCGCTGTCGAAAACCGTCATCACCCATAACGGGCAGACGCGCACGGTCGATCTGAGCGGATTCCTTACGGAAGGCAAGGTCTCCGAAAACGTGAAACTGGAAACAGGCGACACCCTTTTTATTCCGGAGAACAGACTCTCTTATTCGGTCTACGGCGCGGTGGCTCACACCGGCTTGCAGGTGTACCCGGATAACCAGAAGATCAGCGCATTGACAGCCCTCTCTCTGGCCGGGGGCCAGGGCCCGGGTGCCAACCTGAAAGCGGTCTCTGTCATTCATCCTTCTAAAGACGGAAAGCCCGACATCAAGACGATCAACCTGGAGGACGTCATAAAGAAGGGAGACATCTCGAAAGATGTCGCTCTCCAGCCAGGTGATATCCTGTATATCCCGAGCCACAAAAGCGGCCCGAGCTTTGCCGGTTTTCTTTCCGCCCTGCCCATTATCGGCTTTCTGGGCTTACGCCATTAAGAAACAGGTTCGGTGTGTCTGCATTCGTCAGCGGCTCGAAAAACATAAATCATTTCTTAACGCGGCCTAAGAGGATCTCCTCCGAAACCGACGCAAACTGCTTGGCAGTCTCAGCAAGCGCTCTCCTATGTCTCTGACCATCCGAGGTGGCCTATGTATCGCAATATGCCCATACTGTATCGTGCCCTGGAATCTTTTTTTCGATACCGTATCCTGTTCTTGATCTCCGTCTGTGTCGTCACGGTGATACCTGCAGCGGTTATCCTGACGCGCCAGCCTACCTATACCAGCACCGCCTTAATCCAGGTCGTTGTCGAAGATGTCACAGCGGCGCTGGGAGAGACAAATAGAAACTACAACTGGACCAGTGTGGCTCAGCAGAACGTCAACCGTTTTAACGACTGGATGAGCGATGACAGTCCCGGAGGCTTCGTCGACCTGGCCTTGCAGCAGTCGCATCTTCGCCTGCCGATCAGCATCGATCCCAGAGCCAGAGATCAGCGGCTGGCTCGGCTGCACAAAGCGCTTTCGGTCACTCCGGCCAGCGATACGGTCTTTGCGATAAACCTCGTCTGGGACAACGCGACGGAGTGCGAGCAGATCGTAAAAGCCCTGCAGGCCCAGTACATCGAACGTATCGGTAAGAACAAGCAGGCGCAGTCTTTAGCCGTCGAACAGTTTCTGGATGGCGAGCGGGAGAAGTACGCAGGCCGTCTGCGGATAGCCGAACAGGCCGTCATCGACTTCAAAAGAAACAATGCCGGCCAGTCGCCGGAAGCGCAGAGCGCTTCCATGGATCAGCTGAGCCAGCTGAGAATCCAGCTCAACAGCCTGGACGTCACTTCTCATAACAACGATCTAAAGCGCGACGTCATCCAAAAGCGGCTTGCCCAGATCAAGCCGACCAGCATACTGGAACAGCGTATCACGGACAGCCCCGTGCGGGACAGCCCTTTTATGATTCAGAAAAGCGAACTGGAGGCGAAGCGCAACAGCCTGCTTGCCGAAGGCTATCTGCTGACGAGCACCCGGGTTCAGGCGCTCGAAGCGCAGATTGCAAGTTTGAAACAGAGTATCGCTGCGGAACTGAAAAGCGATCCGGCCCGTGCCAAAAGCATTCAGGACACCTTGGTTCAGGACAATCCCGAATACCGCGATCTTCAGCGCCAGGCGACCGAAACCACCATCGAGGGCAATACGGATCAGGCGCAGATGGTCCAGCTTCGAGAACGTATCGCAGAGTACGAAGCCCGGCTCGAACGCCTGCCCATGGCGGAAGCTCAGATGAACGACCGCATGCGCGACTTCACGATCCTCAAGGGCGAATATGAGGATCTGGTGAAACGGCGTGAGCAGGCGCGTATTAAGTCCAATCTGGACAAAGTCGCCGCCTCCTCCACGCTGCAGCAGATCGGAGTCGTGTACGC
>JAYTGR010000839.1:0-3489 GCA_043733205.1 Chthonomonadaceae bacterium | reverse complement strand
CCAACACCGGCTACGCCGGGAACGGCGGACAGGCCTTCCTGCAGTATGCGACCGGAAACCTGGCCACTCAGCTGAGCTTCGCCCTGACAACCGGCCATGCCAAGGTGGTAGCCTCCCCGCTGATCACCACACTGAACAATATGCCGGTCAACTTCTTTGTCCAGTCGCTGATCCCGGTCTTCCAGTCCAATACCGTCCTCGGCAACGGCGGGCAGACCATTGTCACCTCGACGATCAACCCGCTCCAGGTGCAGACAGGACTCAGCTTCGTCGCCAGAATTAACGGCGATGAGAGTCTGACCGTCTTCGGCAGCGCAACGAACTACGTTCTGGGCGCGGCCTTCACCGACCCGAGCGGCAACAGCTTCCCGAATATCACCACCCAGACCACCCCGATCCAGCGTATCATCCGCAATGGCGACACGATGGTAATCGGCGGCCTGAACCAGAAGAACGACGTTGTCAACACCCTCAAGGTGCCCCTGCTCGGCGATCTCCCCTTCATTGGCAATCTGTTCCGGTCGCGCAGTGTCACCACGGACGATAAGGAACTGCTCATCTTCGTCACTCCGACCATCCTGCCGGAGCGCATCTCTACAGCCGGCATCGGCGGTGGAGGCAGCGGATCGGTGGCTATCCCGACCGGCGGCGGAGCCCTGCCCCTTCCGGGACCGACCCCGTAACAACACCTGTGAACGGTCGTTCCCTTCTGTAAACGTTCAGTCATCGTCTCCTGCTTCCATCGCCCCTGCGCGGTGGAAGACAGATGGTGGCTGAACGTTTCTGTGTTCCGTAGGCTTAGAGCGAACGGACAAGCATAACTGGATCGCACCCAAATGCAGTTCCGGACCGGACCTTGAATCACAGTTTAGTACGAGGAATAGGCGCGTCAGAGGAACTCAAGAATGAACAGGATCGAGACGCGCAGTGTAGCTTTGATCGGATTTATGGGCACCGGTAAGACCACCGTTGGGAAACGCCTGGCACGTCGGCTGGGTTATCGGTTCGTCGACAGCGACGCCGAAATCGAACGCCGGACCGGCGCATCGATCCGTGCTATCTTTCTGGAACAGGGAGAGCCGGTCTTTCGCAGTCTGGAAAGCGAGACGATCGCGGCGCTGGCAGCGCAGCCGGATCAGGTTATCTCGACAGGCGGCGGCACAGCGCTGCAGGCCGGGAACGCGGAGCTGCTGCGGGCGAACTGTCTGGTCGTATGGCTGACGGCCTCCCCCGGCGTGATCCTGAAACGGGTCGGGAATGCGGAGACCCGCCCGCTGCTGGCAGGCGCCTCCGACCCGCTCGCCCGTATTCGTCAGCTTCTGGATGCGCGTTCACGGATCTATGAGGCCGCAGCGCATCTCCGAGTCGATACTACGGATCGGAAGCCGGAGGCCGTCGTCGAAGAGATCGTACGCCTCTGCCAACAGGCATAGCGCGCTGCAAAGGAGCGGGTATTGACCGAGCGATGTATCGCGGTCGCGCTGGGCGAACGCAGCTATACTCTTCATATTGGGTCCGGACTGCTGGCTTCGGGCCGGGCCGGTGAGATCGTGGCGCAGGCTGCCGCAGGGAAACGCGTCTGTATCGTGACACATCCCGCCCTTCAGGCCGACTATGCCGCACCAATTGCAGCCACTCTGCAGACACACGGACTCGAAACGACGATGGTCACGCTGCCTCCAGGCGAACGTTTCAAGCGCCTGAGCGCCGTGGCACGGCTCTATGACGCGTTTCTTGCTGCCGGACTGGACCGCAAAAGTCTCGTCGTCGCAGCAGGCGGCGGTGTGCTCGGGGATATGGTGGGCTTTGCGGCGGCGACCTATCTGCGCGGCATTCCGTTTGTCCAGGTTCCAACCACGCTGCTGGCTCAGGTCGATGCGAGTGTCGGAGGCAAAACAGGGGTCGATCTGGCGCAGGGCAAGAACCTGGTGGGGGCCTTCCATCAGCCTTCTGCGGTCGTGATCGACACGAATACACTGCGTTCGCTGCCTCTCCGCGAGCTGCGTTCCGGCCTGTCGGAAGTGATCAAGTATGGTATAATTTACGATAAGCCGTTTTTGAGTTCTATCGTCACCGATATGCCTGGTCTGCTGCGCCGCGACGAGGCCCTCCTGACGGCGGCGATCGCCCGTTCCTGTGAAATCAAGGCGGAGGTCGTGGGACAGGATGAGACCGAACAGGGACTGCGCGCCATTCTGAATTTCGGCCACACAATCGGCCATGCCCTGGAATCCGTGACCGGCTATCGGCGTTTCAAGCATGGGGAAGCGATCGCTATCGGCATGATTGCAGCCTGTCTGGTGGGAGAAGAGGTCGGTGTAACCCCGGTGGAGGTGACCGAACAGGTGAGCGCTGCCCTGCAGCAGGCGCATCTTCCTATTGCTTTCCCGCTGGAAATCGAGGCGGACGCTATTCTGGCAGCCGCACAACGCGACAAAAAGACGGAAAATGGGCGGCTGCGTTTCGTGCTGGTGCGGCAGATCGGCGACGTTTTCCTGAGCTCGGATGTGCCTGCGGAGGCAGTGCGGGCCGCTCTCGCCCGTCACAAGAGGCGATTTCATGCCTGAACCCCCTGCCCATAACCGCGTTATTTCGCCGGCGTCAGATTTCCCCCGCAAAGCCGGGGCCGATGAAGAGGCCGGGGAAACGGTCGCGTTTCTGCCGCCGCTTGTCAGCCGCATCTTTATTGCCGGCTGGCTTCTGCTGTTTTCCGGCCGCTGGCTTGTCGTGCAGGGCATGGCTGCCGCAGGGCTTCTGGGGTCCGATCAGGTCGAAAGACTCGACCATGGCCTGCTGGGAATCTGTTACTTTCTACTGCTCAGTGTCACTCTTGTCACGCTGATCGTGCGGATCGCGCGGGGCCTGAATTCCCGGCAGGATCCCCTGGATTCGAAAACGGATTTCAACGCGCATGTGGTCTCGGCCATCGAAGGAACTGCGGAGGCCGAATCGACCGACAGGGGAGGCAAACAGGCGTGATTAACCAGTGGGTCAATCAGCGTTACGAAGTGGTGGAGAAAACCGGCGAGGGGCCGCTGTTCACGGTCTACAAAGCCCGTGAAAAGGGCACCAACCGAATCGTGGCGCTCAAAGCCGTTCATCCGAACTATGCGGACGAAGGAGAGTTTTTCGGCGCGCTGAAAGCGGGGCTGGAGGCGACGGCGCATCTCAGCCATCCCAACATTACCGTTTTTCAGGAGTTCAATACCGCGGAAGATGGGCAGCCCTTCGCGATCGTGGAGTTCGTACGCGGCATCAACCTCAAAGAGCGCGTCCGCCGCATCGCCCCTTTTACCCTCTCCGTCGCCATCGACTATGCCTGTGCGGTGACGGAGGCTCTCCACTACGCCCATGCCGTCGGACAGGTTCATGGCGACTTACGCCCGCAGATCATCATCATCAGCCCCGAAGGGGCCGTCAAAGTGACGGATTTCGGGGTGCAGCAGGCCATTGCCGTCTCGCCCCAGGCGCAGCAGGCCGTTCTCCGCA
>JAYTGR010000838.1:0-1086 GCA_043733205.1 Chthonomonadaceae bacterium | reverse complement strand
CAGCCCTATGGCGTTGTGACTCCCTCCGCGCCTTATCAGCCTCAGGGGGCCGCTGCTTATGGAGGAGCGCCCACCGGCATCCAGGCCCAGCCCTACGGAGCCGTGCCGATGTTTCAGACGGAGGCTTCCGACGCCAATACCGCTTTTGTTCTTTCCATCATCGGCCTGCTCTGCTGCGCGATTCTGGCTCCTGTCTCGATCGGCTACGCGATGAAGGCAAAAAAACAGATCGCGCAAAATCCCAATTTAACGGGAGGCGGCAAGGCGACGGCAGCCCTGGTGATGGGAACCATCGGCAGCCTGCTGCTGGTGGGCAACATTGTCTATATCATCGTGATCATCCTGAAAGCGGCGGGCGGCAGCCCCTAAGATCGAGCCTTTAACAGCACGGCCAACGTATCGAGCACAGCGAGAGAGGAGAAAAACAGTTCATGTCGGCAGAGACAGACGCAGGACTTACCGCACTGCAGAGCGGTGACACCAACGGGGCGATCGCCCAGCTGGAACGCGCCATTGCCCTGGATCCCACGGACTATCAGGCGCAGCAGTATTTGGGCGCGGCTTATGGCCAGGCGGGACGGCAGATGGACGCCGTCACCGCTTTGACACAGGCCGTGACCCTCCAGCCTTCGAACGCTCAGGCCCGTTACAATCTGGCGGTCGCCTACGAAAGCGCAGGTTATCAAGAGCAGGCTCTGGTAGCGGCGCAGCAGGCCCTCCAGCTTCAGCCCGACTATCCGAAAGCACAGGAAGCGGTCGCGCGTCTCTCGGGCACGCCGGCGGCTCCTCCTGCCTATGGCCAGCCTGCCGCTCCGCAGTACGGACAGACCGCCGCTCCGCAGTATGGGCAGCCAGCCTCTCCTCAATACGGACAGCCTGCGATGCAGCCCCAGCAGGCGCCCTACGGTGCGCCCGGAAGTTACGGCAGCGCTCCGACTCCCTATCAGCCGCAGGGAGCAGCGGCGTATGGCGGCCCCCCCACGCAGGCGAATGCCATGGCCTATCGCATGGGTATGGAAAATACTTCCGGCATGAAAAGCACGGTTCCACCGGAGGTCGCTTCGGGGTGGAACTGGGGAGCCTTCT
>JAYTGR010000837.1:0-9465 GCA_043733205.1 Chthonomonadaceae bacterium | reverse complement strand
CGACGGGCGACGGCTGGCGCTGGGCAGCAGAGGCCGGACACACGCTGGTCCCGCTGCGGGCGGCGCTCGCACCCCTCTATCTGGACCGTGTCGAACCGGACTGGTCCGGCGTGGCGCTGCGGGATGTGACGCTGCGGGCCAGGGCACAGACAGGCGGCAAAGAGTATATCCGCTGGCGAGGCGATCTGCTCTTTACACACAAAGGTCTTTCTGGTCCGTGTGCCCTGGGAGTCTCGCGGGAGGTCGGCGAGCGCATGGCCGTCGGTCTGGCTCTGGGTGGTGTACTGGAGGTCGATCTGATCCCAGACACTCCGTTCGAGGCGCTGCAGGCGCAGATCCGTACAGAACTGCGCGACAGCCCGCGCAGGACCGTGGGGAGCGTGGTGGACCGCTGTCTGCCAGATCGCCTGACGACGCCGTTTATGGCAATGGTGGGCGTACAGGCGCAGACGCACGGTGCGCATCTCTCGGCAAAGGCGCTGAACCATCTGGTTAACTGTCTGAAAGGCTGGCCCCTCGGCGGCGTGCGCAGCGTCCCGCTCGAACGCGGTGAGGTCGTCGCAGGCGGCGTCAGTCTGAACGAAGTCGATCCACAGACGATGGCTTCCCGCATTGTGCCCGGCCTTTTCCTCTGCGGAGAGATCCTCGACATCGCAGGCCCTGTCGGCGGCTACAATCTGCAGGCCGCCTGGAGCACCGGCTATGTGGCCGGTGAATCGGCAGCAGTCCTCTCTGCCTGACGGATTGGCAGGTCTTCCCCTCTATCGGATACGGGTTTGCGCGACGAACTGTCCCTAAATCGCGACGAAAAACCTGGTCTTAATCGTGCGCCTCCAGCGTCTATCTTTCAGGTACTGCTTCGCAACAAGGAGGGATTTATCCAGAGGCTTCAATCGTATTAGAGAGTAATGATCGTGATGTCATAAGAGCGGCTTGTCTGTTGTCAGCGCCCGGCAGGATACAGGCCCATGGAGAAACAAACCGTGTTAACCAGAAGCTGCAAACCATTTCGTTGGTCGCTGCTCCTGAGTGGGCTGCTTGCGACAGGACTGTCTCCTGCCGTAAAAGTACAGGCTCAGGATGCCGACCAGGGCAACTCCGTTTCGAGCTATCGAACGGGTGAAAACACTCCTCATAACGACCAGCCTTTCGCCGAAAACTCCCAGGCCGTTCCTCCGGTATCGGACCCCAAGACACAGGGACCGGTCCGTATGGCGCGCTTTGCCTATATCAAAGGCGATGTTACCTGGCGGCCAGACAGCTCCGCGAGCTGGTCGAAAGCCACCAACAACCTCCCGCTGCGCCAGGGCGCGGAGATCACAGTCAATAAGGGCGGCCGCGCCGACATTCAGTTCGACGACGGCAGCGCGCTCCGCCTGGGCAATGGCGCGGTTGTCGTCCTGAAAGTCCTCTTCAGCGACGACAAGGGCGAATTCACTGAAATCGCCGTGACAGACGGTCTGGCGACCCTGCATTCACGTCATGCAGACGCGGTCTATCAGGTCGATACCCCCATGGCTTCCGTGAAGTTCAGCGGCGAGTCGCAGGTGCGGTTTGGCGTAGATGGTGGCTCCGAGATCGCTGTTCAGGCCGGCAGTGTGGCCGTCGAAGGCAGTGCCGGTAAGACGACCGTGACCGCTGGCAACTATCTCTACCTCCGCGATGCGACTGCGTCTTATACCACGCACCGTATTCCCAGTTCCGATTCCTGGGACCAGTGGAACAGCGACCGCAACCGCCTGATCGACGGCAAATCCGAGACGTATAAGCACGTGCCTGCCAATATCGGCCTCGTCGCCGAAGACCTGGACTCGGCGGGAACGTGGCACGAAGATGCGAAATACGGCTGGGTCTGGGCGCCGCGCGTCTCCGAGCGGAACTGGCGCCCCTACTACGACGGTCAGTGGGTCTGGGCCGATCCGTACGGATGGACCTGGGTCTCTAACGAGGCGTGGGGCTGGGCTCCGTACCACTACGGCACGTGGGTCGAGCTTTCCTACGGCTGGTCCTGGTGTCCTGGTCCCGCCTCCCAGTACTGGTCTCCCGGTGTCGTGAGCTTCAGCTCGTACGGAGACAGGTTCGGATGGGCACCACTCTGCCCCTGGGAAGTGCGCTATCCCAGCGCTTTTTCGCTCGGCTACTGGGGCGGTAACTGGGGGCTCTCTTTCTCGATCGGCTGGGCCGGATGCTACTATCCCGACTATGGAGGCTACTGCATAGGCCGTCCCTTCGACAACTACTATGTCAATCGCTGGCATGAGGGGGATCGCTTCCATAACGGCTTCGAGGGAGATCGTTTCCGCAATGGCGCCAGTTCCTACGACCGCTTCCGCAGTTCGGCGGAGCGCCGGACCGGCAGCAGTAACTTCGTGCCCTTTAATGCAGGGCATGGCGGGACGATCGCCAACAGCACAGCGTTCAACGGTCGGGGCACCTATCAGGCGGCTCCGCGCGGGGATACGTCCTTCTTCAGCCGGGGTAATGCTATCGGCGCGCCTGCAGGGCGAACGGTGGTATCCGGCCCAAGTTCGATCCAGCCGACAAATCTGGCCCGAACCTCGACGCGCTCGTTCGTCGCCGAATCCAAGGTTCCTCAGGGAGCGCTGCAGCGCAGTGTCTATCAGGCGCAGCTGCCAACCAACGTTCAGCGCAGTCTGCCTGCTTCGCAGACCGGCAGTCTTAACGGTCTGTCCCGATCGACGCGCACCGGGCAGTCGCCCGGCAGTACGACAGGCCGCACAAGCGAGCTGAATTCAGGCGCCGCTTCGGCACGCTCGCAGGTCGGTTCGCTGTCCGGCTCCTCACAGCACGGCACGACGACGACCGGCAGTTCCGGCTTTAATGCCGGCCGCAATCCGGCGGATGCGGCCCGCGAGGCCAGAGCCTCTCTCGGCATGACCGGCGGACGCTCCAGTTCCGAGTTGTCTCGTGGCAGCAGCCAATCGGGCGTTTCTGGAGGGTCTTCAGGCAGTTACCGCGGCGGCGGCAGCGGTGCGCCGAGCTACTCCGGTCCCGGACGCTCCTACTCGGGAAGCGGTTCGGCTTCTTCACCGGGCCGCAGCTCTGGCGGAAGTACGGGCGGTGCTCCCAGCCGTGGCTACAGCGAAAGCACCGGCAGTTCCTCCGGTTCCTACCGCGTCGGCCCCAGCTATGGCGGCAGTGGCGGCCGGAGTTCTGGTGGTGGCGGAGGAGGAGGCAGCTCTGCCAGCGGTGGCAGCCGAAGCTCGGGCGGAGGAGGCAGCTCGGGCGGCGGTTCCTCGGGTGGAGGCGGTCGGTCGAGCGGTGGTGGCGGAGGAGGGGGTTCCTTCAATCGGGGCCGCTGACGTCAGTTCGGTAAGCGCTATAGAGACCTAACAGAAACCGCGCGAGATGAAAATCTCGCGCGGTTTCTGCCTTCCGATTCTTCTATGCTCACCAGGAGTCAGTCCTTCGCGACGTTCGATACTGCGATCGCTATGTAAAAAGCCTTTAGGCGCGAATGGGCGTGTTGGGAAGACCTGGGAAGCCATGGGGCCGAAACTGGGCTTCGTGGAGACGCTGATAGACGCCGCCTGCGTCCATGAGTTCGTGATGGCGGCCCTGCTCCGCGATGCCGGTCTCGTCTACGACGATGATGCGGTCGGCGTTCTGAATCGTTGCCAGACGATGCGCGATCACGAGGGTCGTGCGTCCAACCGCGAGTTCGGCGAGCGAGGCCTGGATCGCCCGTTCGGTTTCGGTGTCGAGTGCGGAGGTGGCTTCATCCAGAATGAGGATGGGCGGGTTTTTCAGGAACATGCGGGCGATGGCCATGCGCTGTTTCTGCCCGCCGGAGAGTTTGACGCCCCGCTCTCCGATGATCGTGTCGAGGCCGCTGGGCAGTTGGGAGATCATGTCGTCCAAGCGTGCGCGACGGGCCGCTTCGAGGATCTCCGCTTCCGTCGCATCGAGCCGTCCATAAGCGATGTTCTCGCGAATCGTGCCCGCGAAGAGGAAGACATCCTGCTGCACCAGGCCGATATTGCGGCGCAGCGACGCCAGCTGCATCTGCCGGATGTCGATGCCGTCTATGGTGATACGTCCGGCGCTGGGCTCGTAGAAGCGGGGTACCAGGGAGCAGATCGTCGTCTTGCCCGCTCCGCTGGGGCCGACAAAAGCGACGGTTTCGCCTGGATAGACCACAAGATCGATATGCTCCAGCACGTTCTTGTGGTCTTCGTAGCCGAAGGTGACGTTCTCAAAGCGGATCTCTCCCCGGAGAGGCCCCATCTCGATCGCATCCGGCGCATCGGAGATGTCAGGCACAGTTTCCAGCAGTTCGAGGTAGCGCTTGAAACCGGCGATGCCTTTGGGATAGGTCTCCAGAACCGCGTTGATCTTCTCGACCGGGCGGAAAAAGACATTGACCAGCAGCAGAAAGCCCATGAAGCCGCCGATGGTCAGCTGCCCGCGCAGCACATAGTAGGCGCCTGCGATCATTACGAAGAGCTGCACGATCCGCATCGTCATGTAGCTGAGCGACATGCTTTTGGACATCAGACGATAGGCGTCGAGTTTGTTCTGACGGTACTTTTCGTTGTCGCCCGCGAAGAGTGCGCGCTCATGGTCTTCGTTGGCGAACGCCTGCACCACGCGAATTCCGCCCACATTCTCCTCGATCCGCGCATTGAAATCCCCCACCCGTCCGAACAGCGCCCGCATCGTCTGAGTCATCGCGCGCCCATAGCGCGTGGAGATCCAGGTCATGGGCGGTACGACAAGGCCGGTGATCAGAGCCAGTTTGGCATTGAGGGTGAACATAAGGCCGAAGGAGGCCAGGAACGTCATGACCGCGATGAAGGCGTCTTCCGGCCCGTGGTGCGCGACCTCACCGACATCCTCCAGATCCTTGGTCACACGCGCGACGAGTCGGCCGGTCTTCTGGTTATCGAAAAAGCGGAAGGAGAGCTTCTGCAGATGGTCGAAGGTTCTGCGCCGCATCTCGGTCTCGATGGAGATTCCGAGCACATGGCCCCAGTAGTTGACGATGTACTGCAGGCCGGTGTTGAGCATATAGATGGCGAGCAGACCCACCGTCGCGCCCAGAATCATTCCCCAGTTCTGGCTGGGCAGCAGACGGTCCACGAAGGTCCGAACCGCCAGGGGAAAGGCAAGTTCCAGGAGTCCGGAGACGACGGCGCACGAGAAGTCGAGCACAAACAGGCCCCGATGGGGACGATAATAGGCAAAGAATTGGCGAAGCATAGGTTATTTGACAGCACTCCGTTCGTAGGTGTCCAGAGGAGGAGAAGAGAGCCCCACATCGCGCCCCGTTTTACTACGAACGAAACGGCTGTGATTTCTCCCAATAACAGTATCACCGCGCAGGGCGGAATCTTCAGTGACGAGGTTTGGGGGCATGCGAGCGCTGACCTGCTGCAAGGCAGAAGGTACAGGAACTGAAGCCATTTCGCAGTTGGGGCTGTCAAGAGGAGTGAGCGTGCGCTTTGCTGCACACGCTCACTTATAGAGAGGGACTGCATAAAAGCAGGCAGACGCGGAAGAAGAAAACGGCTGGCTCACCGTGCTATGCCTCGTCACGATTACGGCTGTTCCAGGCGCTGTATGGTCAGGGGATAGTCCGGGCCAGTCGTGTTGTAGATGCCGGTCTTGTTGGCTTCCACGAACTGGAGGTCGAGGTGTAGTGTCCGACCACATCGGCCAGCTGCGCCATGGTTTCTCCTTAAACCGGTGCAAAGCCGCCGAAGGGATCGTCGTTGGTTACACCGTTCGGCAGCTTCTTCACGGCGGTGATGAACTTAGGAAAGGCATTGGCCGCAGTATCTGCAGTAAGGGCGGCGTAAAGCTGAGCGAACGTGCCATTTGCGCCGAGACCTGTCATTGCCTGCGTGATTTTCGGCAGGCTGAACGGCGTCAGTCCCGTGGCGGCAGTCGGCCCCTGAAGCCATGACAAAAACACCATACCGCATCCGGTACTCACCCCATTCTGGTCAGTGGGATCGGTGTTATTGACGAAATCGGGCATGCCTTTCTGCACCCAATCAGGTCCCGTGGTGAAATCTGAGAGGGCGTTGCTGCTGACAGCTGCGGCACACCAACGCGAGAGCGCTTCACCGGTACTGACACCGCACAAGTTTCCACCCATCGAGCATTCCGATAACTCGGCCTCGAACAGACCAGATACGCGGGCACTGCTGCCGAAAGCAGCACACACCTCGATATTATTCCCAGTGACGAAGTTACAACTGGCATGGTCGGCACCACCCGTCCCATCCGTAGCTCCATTTAAGGCGAAAACAATGACGTTGACGGCTCCCCCACGCACGCCGAACAGTGTGTCGTTGCCCGCGGCAACACGGTCGGCATCTTTCACTAGATCCTGGGCATTTTGCAGGCACGGCGTTCCGAGAAACGGATCGTAATAGACAGTGGTGCGGCCGTCGGCGCTCGTCCCAACAAGTTTAGCTTTCCCTTTGAAGTTGATCCATGCCGGGCTGGACGCATGGTGGGTGGGGTGTTTTAGCGGATGCATTTTGTTTTCTCCTGTCAACAGCAACAGACATTCGCAATATGTCTGGCTGCATTGTCCGATTGGCGAATTGATTATGCAGTACACCCGGAGCGCAGGGTGGGCACCGGTCTTATAACCTCAGGTTCAGTACCTTCGCCAAAATGGGCGGCAAATCACGAATGAGAAGAGGGCTTTTGGGTCGAAGTTGTAGACGCCAATCCAACAACTTTTGGAGCCCAAAAACCTATGCCTGATATTTTACCCGTTCTGCTCATGCTCTCGCCCATTGTGTCCAAAACAACATGCCGGCAGCTGCATCATATCGTCGAGGCCATGCTCGCCATGACAGGACGCATCACCCAACGCGGCATCAGCCTGGAAAGGGTGGCGTAAATCGGGACGGTTGGGCGTCACGCTGACCGGAACCAGGGCCGAATGGCGCATGTTCGTGCGTCAGCATTGGCGAGGGTATTCTATGTCGTTGAGTTCCAGGGGGCAGCAGAGAGTTGAGGGAGTTCGGCTTCCAGCGCGACCTGTTTGCGTTTGGAGCGGGCAGCGGTCAGTACACGAAGTTTTTCGTGGGGGAGGGCACAGCGAACAGTTTACGACAGCTTGTACCTGGCGCTGGCGGTTCGAGAACGAGCGGTTATGGTAGCGGCGGATGAGAAGTTCGCCAATGCCCTGAAGGGTACACCGCTGGCGCCTTACGTACTGTGGGTGGAGGATATTCCCTGATAGATGCATCAACTCCGGTGCGCGATCGCCTTCGCCTTCTCCAGCGCTGTCTTCGCCACCGTCAGCGCATCCTGCTTCCAGTACTCCTTATTGAACATTTCCACCGAGAGCGAGCCCTCATAACCCATCTCATGCAGCAGCTTGAACAGATCCGTCAACGGCGCGATGCCGTCGCCGGGATAGACCCGATCCGCATCCGTGATGGTCGCCTGAGGCAGTCCTGGATAGTCGTTCAAATGGAAATGGTTCACAGCGGTTCTGGTCAGCAGCTTCAATCCGGCCAGCGGCGAGCCGCCCTTATAAAGATGATACACGTCCGCCAGCACACAGGCTTTCGGATGCCCGCTCTCGACGGCGACCAGAACCGCCTCCCCCAGTCGTGTCAGTGACTTAGAGAATCCCCACACTTCGACCATCGGGATCACTCCCAGCGAATCTCCGATCTCACACAGCGCATGATATCGCTCCGCCGCCGCCGCCAGGTTTAAATCGCTCTGTTCGGTCGCCCCCGCAGGAGGCGCAGCAAGCCGCTTTCCGCCGATCTGCTGCAGCAGATCCATATCCCGCTTTGCAGTCTCCAGCCCCTTTTTGCGCCGCTCCGGATCGTCCACGATCCACTCCGCAAAGCCAATCCCGCTCGCCACCTCCAGCCCATGATCCGCGATCCGCTTATGCAGATCCTTTAAGGAGCCGCCCCCTTCCACATACTTCTCGATCTCGTTGATCCATGGCTCGATCGCCACATATCCGGCTTTCGCCGCGATCTCGATCTCCTCCACCAACCCGAGCTTCTGCCCCATGATCGTGCTGGTATTCAGACAGAACCGGAATCCGCCTGCCTTCGGGGCTCCCGCCGCACTTGGCAGCGCGCCTATCTCCGCAGCCGTCCCCAATGCGACGACGCCCACCCCCAGCATCTCACGCCGGGTCAGCGGCTGTTTCATACTATGTCTCCTATCGGCTTGCTGCGTTCTGCGCTGTTCTCTAGTTTGCGGCACATATCGGAAGAGACTGCCATGGGAATGTCAAGCCAGTATAGCGCCTGCTCATCCTCATGCCATAGCGGGCCTGCACTCTTGGTGAAGGCATAGTCGGCGATTATTTCCACATCCATGAATTCCACATCTATGATTGTATAAAACCTCCCCGCCTTATTGGCTAAAATTGCCCATCTCCGCAGACGAGCGGGGAAGCTCTGCCGTTATCATGGAATATGCCCGCCGCCAGGAAGAAGTTCCCGAAGCATAAGGCGCACACTCCATCAAACTCCAATTCCATCTTTCCTGCGTCCGCTCGGAAGCCGAAATGGAGTTTGACGCGTATGGCACAACATGAACTCCGATCGATCGGATGAAGGGAGCCTGGAATTTGGAGACAAGGACCGAACGAGATTCGATGGGCGAGATGCAGATACCGGCGCATGCCCTCTATGGCGCGAGTACCGCCCGTGCGGTTCAGAACTTTCCCATCAGCGGTCTGCGGATGCAGCCTGCGCTGATTTGGGCGCTCCTGACTGTCAAAAAGGCGGCGACGCGCGTGAACCAGGAGACAGGCGAGTTCCGCCGACGGCAGGAACGGGATCCGAATGCGTTTCGGGGGCGCGATCCCGACGCAGTCGCCGCAGCCATCGTCGCAGCGGCAGAAGAGATACGCCACGACATGATAGCAGACGCCGGCGCTGCCTATGCAGGACAGTTTCCTGTCGACGTCTATCAGGCCGGCGCGGGCACTTCCCTGAACATGAATGTGAACGAAGTATTGGCAAACTCCGCGATAGAGAAGCTGGGTGGCCAGCGAGGCGACCGACTGCTGATCGACCCGAACGATCATGTGAACATGGGACAGAGTACCAATGATGTCATCCCGACAGCGATGCGTATCGCCGCGGTACGTCTCATCGAGAGCCTGCATACGAATGTGGAAAGACTCGAGGATGCGTTCCACGAACGGGGAGAGGCTTTTCATCATGTCCTGAAGTCCGGCCGCACACATCTTCAGGATGCCGTGCCTCTGCGATTGGGTCAGGAGTTCACGGCCTGGGCAAAGACCGTTCGGCGCAGCCTGGCAGCGCTGGACGACGCGGGTACGGAACTGACGGAATTGGGGATCGGAGGCAACGCGGTAGGCACCGGAATCAATACGCGTTCGGATTTTCCGCAGCGCATGGTGTGCGCCCTTTCCGAAGAGACAGGCCGGATGTTCCGCACAGGGGAGGACCTGATCGAACTGTGCCAGAGCGC
>JAYTGR010000836.1:0-1088 GCA_043733205.1 Chthonomonadaceae bacterium | reverse complement strand
ATGCTATCTGCCATATTAACCCGTCGGCCACCACGAGCGCCTGAAATGTTACCACAAGAGGTCGCCTCGCCCCGGCGTCGTGCTCGCCGAGGATGTGTGCTCCCGTGTGCTTCCTGTCATAGCTAACAAACGGATTCTCAAAGTAGGCGCTGGTACGATAGGAAGCGCCTACGCGCCCCTGTTCGCAGACCGCGGCCAGCGGGTCCTGAGCGGATTTGATGAGCCAGTCAGGCTCTGGTTGCTCCGCTGGCAGCACGCCTAATTTCGAGCCTTCGGTTGCGGAGGGCTTCTCGGAGATCGGCGGTCATCCGTCCCGCGAGCTCAGGTTGTCCGTGAAATTGGGCGGGCGTGTTTTGGAACAGCTCCACCTGCCAGGACTCAGCGTTTCTCGCTGCCACCAGGGTCTGCACGGCGTTCAGTTCAGGGACGATGTCGTCCTGGCCAGGGGGCAACAGGCCAGAGACCGCGCGAAGGATGACTGCGCCGGGTGCGACCGTCCGCACGCCTTCCACGAGGGTGACGTAGGTGGGCGTGGGGTGGTCGGCGAAGATAGGCGCGAGGTGGGCAGCAATATTGCTCGCGCCGTTCACCTGGCTGCCGTCAAACCCGACGATGCTGCCCTGCTCGGCAAAGCAGGCGGCAAAGTCTTCCGCACTGCGCCGGTTCCAGCAGTCGATCAACACCTCGTAGAGGCCGCGTACGTGGAGTTCGCCGTCCTGTTCGTCTGGCATGCCGCACCTCCTGAGAGAGGCGAGCTTAGCGAAGTCGCAGATCAGTGTCACGGGCGCTCCTACGGCGCGATAGCCCGCTTCAAGAGGAACGAGCGCTTTCGAGACCCTGCCAGTTCCCAGCCGTCCGCACCAAGCATGCCCAGCGCTGTCCACACGCCGACGCCACGAATCTTCCGCTTTTTCGGGCGCACGTTGAGCTCTGGATGGGAGAGTTGGAGCGTCAGTCGCCGTTTGCTCTTCTTCCGGCGCGACCGCTGGGCCAGCGAAGCGTACTCCCAGGCCGTGATCTCGGAGGCGACCGCCGCTGCTGGCGTATCCGGGTGACGGCTGAGCAACTCTGATTCGGGCCAGCCGCCA
>JAYTGR010000835.1:0-9469 GCA_043733205.1 Chthonomonadaceae bacterium | reverse complement strand
TTCACGTGAACGCTCGATTTCGGCGCGTTCGATATCACGAATAACTTGTTGTCCCAGTGCCATCGGTATCCCCTTGTAGTTCCGTGCGCGGCTTGTCGTCCGCCTCTGCGGTCGGCTCCGGTAGTGGAGCGTCGGTCGTGCGCGTCGCGGCCGGTCGGCTGTCGGGAGGGGGCTGTGGCTCCTCCGCGTCCAGCAGTTTTCTGTCCTGCGGCGTCAGGTTCAGGCGAGCGAACAGGTCGGGTCTGCGTTCCCGAGTGGCCTGCAGCTGCTGCCACCGCCGCCAGCTTTCGATGCGGGCATGATGCCCGCTCAGCAGCATCTCCGGCACTTCCCAGCCGCGAAACGAGCGCGGGCGGGTGTAGTGCGGATACTCCAGCAGGTTGTCGGTAAAGGTGTCCTTTTCCGCGCCCTGCGCGTCGCCCAGCGCGCCGGCCTGCAGGCGCGTCAGAGCATCCACGATGATCAGGGCCGGCAGTTCGCCGCCCGTCAAAATATAGTCGCCGACCGAGATCTCATCGGTCACGAGATGCTTCCGCACCCGCTCGTCCATGCCCTCGTAGTGGCCGCAGAGCAGGATCAGATGCGGTTCCCGCGCCCAGGCACGCGCCGTCTCCTGCGTGAACAGCGGCCCGCGCGGATCGGTCACGGCGATGCGCGGCTGCGTCCCGCACCCTGCTGTCAGATCTTCCAGCGCCAGGGCGATCGGCTCGATCTTCATGACCATGCCGCCGCCGCCGCCATAGGGCACATCGTCGGTGGTCTTATGCCGGTCGAAAGTGTAGTCACGCAGATTGACGACCCGGATCGTGACGAGATCGCGTTCCTGCGCCCGCTTCACGATACTGTGGTCGAGCGCAGCCGCAATCATCTCCGGAAACACGGTAACGATCTCGATTCGCATCACACGACGGGTTCCTGCTCTTCGGGCAGCAGGCCGGGGGTCGGGACGACGACGATCCGGCGGGTTTGCAGATCCACCTCGCGGACGATCTCCCGGATGGCAGGCAGCATGATCTCGCTCTTGCCTTCCCCGATTACATAGACATCGTGGGCTTTCGCATCGCCGCGCAGCACGCCGGTCAGCGGCCCCAGCACACGCCCTGCCTCGGTGACGACTTCGCATCCGATGAGGTCGTGAATATAGTACTCGTTGGCCGGAAGCCGCACCGCTTCCGCCGCGCGGATCAGCACCTGCGCATCGCGCAGCAGCTCCACGTCTTCAATACGGTTCACGCCCTTCAGCTTCAGCAGCACCTGCTCTTTATGATGGCGCGCCGTCTCGACATCCCAGAGACGCATCGTGCCGTCGGGCAGGCGCAGGCAGACCTGACGCAGGCGGGCAAAACGGTCGGGGAAATCGGTGGAGAGGCGCACTTTCGCCTCTCCCTTGATTCCGAACGGGGCGACGATCTCCCCGACCATCAGGCTCCACTCTTCGAGACTCATATTCTGTCTTTCGGAGTTCAGCATAGTCTAGGCGATGATCTCGACGTAGACTTTGCGTTTGTCTTTCATAGCCACGGACTTGACGACCGTGCGAAGTGCATTGGCGATACGTCCCTGCTTGCCGATCACTTTACCCAGGTCACCCGGAGCGACCCGCACTTCGTAGGTGGTAGCCTCTTCCTGCGCGACTTCGGTAATGGTGACTTGGTCCGGCTCATCGACGAGCGCTTTGACCAGATATTCGATCAGGCTTTGCAACGGTTTGACCCCTTCTTCGGTTGGTTATTTGGAGGCGGCTTCCGCCCGCGCATCGCGCGCTGCCTTTTTAGCCGCCTCTAAGCGGTCCAGGATGCCCTGCTTACGAAACAGGTCGTGGATCACATCGGTGGGCTGCGCTCCTTTGGAGAGCCATTCCAGCGCCTTGTCAGCGTCGATGTTGACCGTCGGGGGCGTTGCGCACGGGTCGTACTGCCCGATCGTCTCGATAAAGCGGCCATCGCGCGCCTCGGTGCTGTTGGCTACCACTACCCGATAGACCGGTCGCTTTTTCGAGCCCAGCCGCTTCAATCGTATTTTAACTGCCACGGTATTCTCACTCCTTAGTTTTGTCGGAACGCCGGCTTTTGCCGGCCTGCACTGCGTCGGTAAGTTCCGCCTTATAGGACGGGAAGGCCGACTAGCGTTTGTTGAAGGGGTTGCGGAAGCGCCCGCCCTTGCCGCCGGTGGGCATTTTCGGCCCGGAACGGCGTATCGGACTGCCCAGGCCATTGCCTCCTCCGCCCGGTCCGCCGGGACCGCCTCGGGAGCCGCCTGCGCCCATCATCGAACGGATCATTTTCCGCATCTGCTCGAACTCGTTTAAAAACTGGTTGACGTCCTGCACGCTCTGCCCACAGCCTTTGGCGATACGCCGTCGGCGCGGCCCATTGATCA
Organism: Chthonomonadaceae bacterium; assembly: GCA_043733205.1. Lineage (GTDB taxonomy): Bacteria > Armatimonadota > Chthonomonadetes > Chthonomonadales > Chthonomonadaceae > JANXLO01. The sequence goes on along the minus strand of JAYTGR010000835.1, from coordinate 7,090 downwards.
CAGCGGGGTTGCGCCGCTCTTCCTGCGTCATGGACTGCACGATGGCCTCTTTGCGCGCCAGCAGTTTCGGGTCGATGTTGACCTGATCCAGCATCTGGCTGTTGACGCCGGGAAGCATCTTGAGGATGTTCTCCAGCGGCCCCATCTTCTTCATCTGCTGCATCTGTTCGAGGAAGTCGTTGAGGTCGAACTTGCTTTCGCGCAGCTTCTTTTCGAGCTCTGCCGCCTTCTTCTCATCGACGGACTCCTGCGCCCGTTCGATCAGGCTCAGGATGTCGCCCATCCCGAGGATACGGGAGGCGAGGCGGTCGGGATAAAAGGGTTCGAGCGCGTCGAGTTTTTCGCCGGTTCCCAGGAACTTGATCGGCACGCCGGTGACTTCGCGGATTGAGATCGCGGCGCCGCCGCGGGTGTCTCCATCCATCTTCGTCATGACAAAACCGGTCAGGCCGAGCTTCGCGTGGAACTCATTGGCAAAATTAACTGCGTCCTGTCCGACCATGGCGTCCACGACCAGCAGGATCTCGTGCGGCTTGACCCAGGCTTTCATCTGGCCGAGTTCGTCCATCAGCTCTTCGTCGATGGCGAGGCGCCCGGCGGTATCGAGGATCACGATGTCGCTGCCGGTCTGCTGCGCGTGCTGAATGGCGGCGCGCGCGATCGTAGGCGGCGACTTGCCTTCGCCGGGCGGCAGGGTGAAGACAGGGATATTGATCTGTTCGCCCAGCACCTGCAGCTGCTTCACGGCGGCGGGCCGGTAGATGTCGCAGGCGGCCATGAGCGGGTTGCGGCCCTGCTTCTTGTACCAGGCCGCGAGTTTGCCGCTCAGCGTTGTCTTACCAGCGCCCTGCAGGCCGCAGAGCATGATGACCGTCGGAGGATCGGGGGAGAGCACGATACCCGTCTGCGTGCCGCCCAGCAGTTCCACCATCTCGTCGTTGACGATCTTGATGACCTGCTGTGCGGGCGACAGGCTCTCCAGCACCTCGACACCGATGGCCTTCTCTTTGACCCTGGCGACAAACTCCTTGACGACTTTGAAGTTGACGTCGGCCTCCAGCAGCGCCATGCGCACTTCGCGCATCGCTTCGCTGACATCGGCCTCGGAGACCTTGCCCTTCCCGCTGAGACTGCGGAAAACGCTCTGTAGTTTGTCGGAAAGACTCTCAAACATGATAGGATTTCCCGTAAAATTGCCGAAGAGACAGCACAATGCCCGACGAAGCCCTTTCTGAACAGGAGTAAGAGCGGGGCGATATCGGGCGCGAAGCAACCGCAATCGGAAATTTTGCGAAGGCTGTCGAAACTAACAGCATAGTATACCGAAGCAGGGGCCGTTCTGTCAATGTGTGCCGATTCCGTCCCGGCGCTATTTCCCATGGACGACGCGCAATACACGGCCATCTTTCTTCGCTATTTCCGCGAGGGCCACCCCTCCCATATACCCCCGTGGCAGCGAGCCTTCTACCGTCCACACTCCCTTGCGCAGGACAGCTTTGAACGGTTTCTCCTGAGCGATCCGTTCCTGTCCGTAGATCGGTCCCCACACGGCCTGCGCGATGGCGATGGCTGTCGCGGCATCCGGCACAAATCCGTCCTTGGGCTGATAGCTCGGCCGTGCTGCCTGAGAGCAGCAGAACGCCGGTATCAGCAGAACGGCCAGAAACAAAATCAATCTATTCCTTATCATCTCTTCCTTATCATCTCTTCCCTCCAGGTTCCGGTCACGTTCTTCTCTCCTGCTCTCCCTCAAAACCGCTGTCAGGGATTAGGGAGGGACTGGCCGGGGCTGGGAGGGACTCCGCCGCCCGTTTTTTCGCCGTCAGGGAGGCTGGGAAAACCTTTGAAATCCGTTTCCGTTTTTGCCAGGGCGCAGACCAGTGTGAAATCGAAGGCGGCGGGATCGGATTTCCGGCCTGCAGGCAGGGCGATCGAGGCGTGGGAGACCACGCGGGAGTCGGGGATGACGTAGCGGGAGCGCAGGAAGCGCAGGATGCCCGCGACGGCATGGACCTGCGCATCCGTATAGGGATCTTTGCCGTCGTTCAGATTGACCATCTCGATGCCAACGCTGTAGTCGTTAACGCTCGGCGTCCCGTCCAGCACGGAGGGGCCTGCATGCCAGGCACGGCGCTCCACCGGCACCATCTGCACGACGCGCCCGTCCCGCCCGACGACGAAGTGGGCGGAGACTTTGCGCGCCGTATTGAGAAAGATCCCCATCGTCCCTTCCGTCGTCGGCTCGACCGTGGAGTGGAGCACGAGACAGCTGATCGTCGCGCCCGCAGGCCGATTGTCGCAGTTGGGCGAGGGGACATAATCGTACGGCAGGGGCATGGGAGCCGGGATCAGAGCCATCGAGAGCGGCCTCCGGAGGAGGATCGTCGCGAAGAGTCCGCACACGAGCAGGAGAACGGCCAGACGCAGGCGCTGCCTGCGCACGGTGCGGCGGGAAGGTCTGCCGCTGCGCAGCGGCTTTTCCAGGGTGTTTTCAGGAGTGAGTGCCATCGTTAGGAACCTCCGAAAAATGCGGGATCGCTCTATCGACTTGTCAGGACAGGCAGGGACTGTTTTGCGACCACTTTGCCCCGCAGATTGGCGACCTCCAGGGTCAGGGTGTGCCGGCCGGGTTTCACGCTGCCCGCATCCCAGACGCACTCCCAGAGATCGGGGCGGTAGGCGCGGTAGATCACGACCCCATCTATTTTATACCGCAAAGAGACCCGGTCCGACGGCGTGCGGGCGAAACAGGAGAAGGTCGCCTTCCCCTTCAATACTTCATTTGGGCGCATCGGCATCGGCGCTGGCGGCGGGACAGCCCTCTCGGGCAGCGGCGCGGGCAGAAAATAGGGCGTGGAGATGGAGTATTTGTAAGCATCGTTGACAGTCGTATCGTCCGTGACACTGTAGTCGTTGTAAGCGCGCTCCGTCACGAACTGCAGGTTGTTGCTGTCGAAATAGTTGATGGACTTCACGCGCGGGTAGAGGCGTGGCAGGGCGTTGTAGAGCGTGAGAATCTTGCGCAGCGCGAAGTCGGGCCGGGCGATGCCCTCCACGGCGGAGCTGTGCGTGGCCGCATACTCGCAGATCATCATCGGTTTGCGGGCGGCGTATCGGTCGTAGACGTAGTTCAGCAGATCACAGGGATGCTCGTTTTCGCCGGGCGATTTAAGGCTGTTGTTGTGATAGGTGACACTGTACATATTGATGCCGACCCAGTCAGTCGCGTCGTCGCCGGGATAGAAACTGGCGATATTGGAGGTCGGCGTGCAGTAGGGACACCAGACCAGCGCCACATTGGGCGCGCGCCGGTGCATCACCTGATAGACAAGCCGGAAAGCGCGGCGATACTCCGCAGGGCTGCGGCTGTAGATGCTCCAGTTGCCGTTCATCTCGGAGGCGAAGCGCAGGAAGATTTTCGCGCCCGACCGCGCCATGTCGTCGGCGAGCTGGCTGAGATAGGCATCGTCTTTGACGAGCTCCACTCCCTCGTTCGGCTCCATCGCGATATGCACGAACTTGTTCATGGCGGCCTGCCTGCGTACCCAGTCCATCGGCAGACGGCGTCCGTAGCCCATATAAAAAAAGTACATCGAGTGCGGCTTGCCGACGATCTTCTCGAAGGGGACGGAGTCCTGGTGTTTCGTGCCGTTCTGGTCGATAATCGTCTTTTTCAGACTGCCGTCGAAGTCGATGAACCCGCCCAGATAGCAGCCGACCGCCGGCTCGAACAGCTGATGCGTGTCCCGCGCCGCAATCTCCTCCGGGGTAAGGGTGCGAGTGATAGTCAGCAGTGCCTGCGGTTTGCCCAGCGCGAAGTCTTCGGACCAGGTCGCGACGGTGGGAGCGAGCAGGATCAGCACGAATACCAACAGCAGCAGGGTTCGCACAGAAATAGGGATTGAGAAGGAGACAGGCTCCCGTGTCTGTCGCAGCACACTCATTCGGTCGTCTCCTCGATCTCCACGGTGATTTTGCCTCCGCGTCGTTTCCGAGGACGGGCAGCGGTCGCACGGCGCGTAACAGCGGCGTTCGGGAAGTGCATCTGCAGAGCGAGCGCGTCACGATAAGGGTTGTAGTGGCACAGAGACTGCAGCCCGAGCAACTCCGCGACCGCGACGGTGTCAGGCTTATTGCGGGGATTGGCCTTGCCTTCCCGACAGCGCTGCGCCTCGCGATCGTAGCGCGGACATTTGAGACAGGTCATGCGTCGTCTTTCGCCCACTCTCGGTCCCCTCCTGCATCTTTCTATTGTAGACGGATATTGCCCGACAGGTCAAGATGGCCATCTTCAGGGCGCAAACTGCCGCAGGAGAGGCGTACGGGAGTGAGAGCGCTTTTGTCGAAGAGCGCAGCAGAAAGGACAGCGATGCCCGCATCGATCCACTTTTTTGAACGTCCCTGCCCTGCAGGACACATCTATCCCTCATCTCCGTCGTACAGCGAAAAGATTTCCTCCCACGAAATATTCCCCTGGCTTGAAAATACAATAACTCTATTGTACAATGATTGCATTGTACAATAGATTTGATGTATAATGTCTTCCAGCAGTCTTCAATGTCTCATCCCGATCAATCCAATACTACTGGATCGAAGAAACACACGCTCGCACGGAGGATACAAGCGCATGCACTGGTCTGAATTTCCACCGCACAGAACAAATCGCGGGAGTACACCTGCTCCAGACGAGATCGTTGGCAGAAACGCGTTTGTTACGCTGTTGTGGCGTCGGCTGGAACGTGAGAGTGTCTTACTGACGGCACAACGCCGCCTCGGCAAATCCTCCGTCTTAATCCTTGTGAAGGCCGCTCCGCCAGAAAATACTCTTATACTCAAGCGTGATCTTGAAAATGTTCGCACCCCTATCGAGTTTGTCGAGCGCATCCTGGAAGACATCATGCAGCATTTGCCGGTACAAAAACGTGCTGGCGAATGGTGCCGCAAGCGCATTCAGGCAATGGGTGGTACGGAGATCCGTGGCATCATTAAACTGCCTCAGGCACAGGAACAGCATTGGAAGACCCATCTCGAAGGGATTATGAGCGACCTGATGCGTCACGAATCGCGCCGAGTGGTCTTCCTCTGGGATGAGATCCCTCTGATGTTGGACAATATCCGGCAACAGAGCGGCGAACAGGCTGCTATGGATGTGCTTGACACCCTTCGCGCTCTGCGGCAAACCCATTTACGAATGCGAATGATCTTCACGGGGTCGGTGGGTCTTCACCATGTCTTGAGCGCCTTGCAGCGGGCTGGACATGGCAACGCCCCTACCAACGATATGCTGTTTGTCGATCTGCCCTCTCTTTCGCGTGAGGATGCCATGGGTCTCGCCTGGAGTCTGCTCTGCGGTGAAAAACTGAATGTCGTCGCTACGGAAGCCGAGGACGTGGTCGCCCGGATTGCCGATGGGATGGACTGCCTGCCGTTCTACATTCAGCATCTTGTCGGCAGACTAGCCGATGAAGGCAAATCGGTTACGGTGGAAGAGGTGGAGAAGACCGTGGAGGCGCTGCTGAGGGATCCGCACGATCGCTGTGGCATGCGCGACTACCAGGCCCGTATCGAGCGGCACTACCTGCCGGAACATCAGCCGATCGCCTACGCGCTCCTGGATCAACTGGCTGTTTCAACGGAACCGCTGCCGTTCGATGACCTTTTTAATCGGGTCAAGCATAAACTTGTTACCGAGGATGAGGAAACAGTCCGCAAGGCGCTTTATCTGCTTGAGAGCGATCATTATGTCTTGTTGGGCCTTGATGGCGGCTACTCTTTCCGCTTTCCAATCATCGCACGGGCGTGGAGGATACAGAGGGGCAAGAAATCATGAAGTCCGAACAGTTGCTGGCAGCCTTTACGCCGAGCATTATGAGCCACGAGACCCTGGAAGCGATCTTCGTGCGACGCGAGTCGCTCGCCGCCCGCCTTATGGACAACCTCCGCACAAGCGCCACGACGCCCTCGAAGCGCCACTCGGTCCTGGTAGGGCCACGCGGCATTGGCAAGACGTACCTCGTTAGTCTTCTTTACTACCGGGTAAAACAGGACGAGGAACTTCAGAACCGCTTTCGTATCGCCTGGCTGCGTGAGGAGAATTGGGAGGTCGCTTCCTTTCTGGACCTGATGGAAAGCATTATTGCTGCGCTCGCAACCGAATATGAGGACAAGACCCTGCGTACAGACCTCATGGAGTTGAAGGCATTGTCCCTTGAGCACGCTGAGGCGCATGCCGAGCGGCTGTTGCTGGATTTTCTGGAAGATCGCATCCTGCTGCTGATCGTGGAGAACCTCGACGATCTCTTCGGCTCGATTGGAGAGATTGGGCAACGGCAGTTCCGCGCCTTCTTGCAGAACCATGTTAACACGGTTCTACTCGCCACTACCCCCAGTCTGTTCCAGGGCGTTTCAGACCACGACGCTCCCTTCTACAACTTTTTCACCGTGACGCATCTGGACGAGCTTACGCTGGATGACGCCGTACAACTGCTGGAGAAAATCGCCGATCTCCGCGAAGACCCCGACCTGGCAGCGTTCATCCGAACCGACACAGGCCGTGACCGTCTCGAAGCCGTTCAGCACCTCGCGGGCGGGCATCCACGTATCTGGATCTTCTTTGCCGGGATTGTCACAGAAGAGGCTCTTGATGCTCTGGTTCCGGTCTTCCTTCAAATGCTCGACGATCTGACACCCTACTATCAGTCTCGCATGAAAGAACTGCCGCCGCAACAACGCAAGATAGTGTCGCACCTCTGCACGACGCGCGGTGCAGTTCCCGTGAAGGAGATTGCAGATGCCTGCCGCCTGAGCCAGTCGCAGACCGCCGCTCAACTCCATAACCTGCGTGAGAAGGCATTTGTACGCAATGAAGCGATAGGCCGGGAATCGTGGTATGAACTGAACGAACCACTGATGCGCCTCGTGTTCGAGATTAAAGAAAGTCGCGGTCGCCCCATCCGCCTAATCGTCGATTTCCTGCGCCGCTGGTATAACCGCTCGGAGCGCCGAGCGAAATTCGCATCAACACCAATGGAGGCGCACATAACACGGTTATACGTCGAAGCGGCCCTAGATCTCAGAGGTTTTTCGGATG
>JAYTGR010000834.1:0-1089 GCA_043733205.1 Chthonomonadaceae bacterium | reverse complement strand
CGGTTGGTGGCGCTCCTGCTGCTTAGAGCCTGGGCCGACCTAGATGACGGATGTTCATCCAGCATCCTGGAGGCCGAGCCTCATGACTGAAACGACATTCATACCTTCTAGCAAGCCGATGTTCCCGCTGGGCCGGACCGTTGCGACGCCCGGCGCACTGGACGCCCTGGACCTGGCCGGCGTTGCGCCGGAAGCGCTGCTGGACCGGCATGGGCGCGGCGACTGGGGCGATCTGAGCGAAGGCGATCGGGAAATGAACGGTAAAGCCCTGTCCGTAGGGGAGCGCCTGCTGTCAGCCTACGTCCTGCCGGACGCGACCCGCGTGTGGATCATCACGGAGGCGGACCGCTCCGCGACGACACTGCTTCTGCCGACCGACTACTGATTTTAGGAAACCTCACCCGATCGTTTCCTTCGATCGTTTTCCTATGGGAATGCTGACATACGCCAGCATTCCTTTTTCTTGTTTCCTATCTCTTATTCTCCTATGGGCCTCGGGAAGCCGCCTGCGCGTCGGGTCGCTCTGGCCTGTGGCCTGCCGGTTCTCTTGCCTGCCGCATTGCCGACGCGCACCGCCTCGTGCGGTCCTTCCCGCCAGCGGATACGCTCTTCCGGAAGAGCGCCGCGGCCCTGCAAGGCCCACGGCAAATCCCTCTCTTCGCCCGCTCGTTGACAACGTGACCGACAGTTTCACTGAAGACAGCTTTTGTTTAGAGATTGACGCCACGTTCGAGAGCGGTACGGAGCTGATCATGCACCTACCACACGCCCTGACGCTCGGAGGGCACCCGCCCCCGAGCGCACCGATCCCGACTCCCCTCGACCGGCAGCTTCCTCTGGGACTTGCGCCCACCGGGGACCTTGCCTTGGTCCGCGAGCGCATCCGGAGGGACGCCCTGGACAAGTGGGACGCCCTCTCCCCTCGCACCGAAATCCGGCTGCACCGCGGCCGGCTCTGGTTCCCCGAAGCCGCCCAGAGCGACTTCGCCGCCAGCCTCCAGCCTACGCCGTGGGCCACATCCCAGTTCTGCCAGCGGCTCAGCATTCCCGTTGCCTACTTCAAACGGTGCCCCTCAGATTTGATGGATG
>JAYTGR010000833.1:0-1089 GCA_043733205.1 Chthonomonadaceae bacterium | reverse complement strand
TAGCACCCATATCTGCCGATCCGCCAGGGGCCATGTCTTCCGCCTGGATTTTAGCGGCGGCAGGGAAAGCAAAATACTCAAGATCGCCCGGACAGGGTGTGAAGAGGACGTGCTGCGGGAGCAGCAGATCCTCCCGGCGCTCCACCGGTGAGGGTTCGAGGTTCCCCGCATCGAACACACCCACGAAGGCACCGATTTCAGTGTGCCCTTCACGATCATGGACTGCGTAGAAGGAGTCGGGATGGAATTCATAGGCAGTATGGCCTCCGCCGCGGCTCAAGCCGCTTACGAGCATATCGGCCACTTCATGGCCCGTTGGATGGAGCCCACCCTATGACAGCAGTCGCATGGTTGGAACCGATGATGTATTCCAGTTTGGTCGGAGCATACGGTGCAGGGAACGCAGGTCGGACGGGGTATACTAATCAAACGTTTTGCCTATATTGTCGTTCTCTGCAGGGGCGGGCCAGGACGCACGCCGACCAGAGGGAGTAAAATCATGATTATCCATTATAAATCTCATTTTCGACGCTGGTCTGCCTGCGCTTTTGCACTGACGACCATCGGAGCAGGCCTGAGCGTTACTGCACATGCCGATGAAACCAAAGACCACTTCGACAAGGGCGTCTCGCTCTACAAAGAGAAAAAGAACGATCTGGCCCTGCAGGAGTTTACCGCCGCCCGGCAGGCCAATACGGCCGCGCACAAAGACGGCAAGGAAGACGCGAACATCCTGTTCTGGATCGGCTTTATCAACCTCCAGATGCAGAACTACAAAGATGCCGTCGATCCGCTGGAACAGGCGATACAGATCAATCCGAAGTCGCCCGAAGCCCATCTCAACCTCGGCAACGTCTACGACGGGCTGAAACGTTATGACGACGCCGTGCGCGAATTCAGGAAAGTCATCGACCTCCAGCCCGCGAACACCACGCCCGCCAAGCAGGCCGACCCGTGGTACAACCTGGGCAGCGTCTACTACAAGCAGCACAAATGGCCCGACGCCATTGGAGCTTATCAGAAATCCGCCGCGCTGAACCCGAAAGATCCCTATGTCATGGACGGGCTCGGCTATGTGCTGCTGGAGAC
>JAYTGR010000832.1:0-3508 GCA_043733205.1 Chthonomonadaceae bacterium | reverse complement strand
CCGCCGTGATCAGCAGTTTTGCGGCCGTCACCGCCCGAGTCAGCCGGAACGGAGCGCGAAAGAAGACAGTTTCCGGCGGCTGGGCGCCGTCTGCCGTCCATATCCAGGCCCAGGCAGGCGGTGCTGGCGCCGCAGGTGCGCAGGAAGCAGGGCGAGACACACAGCAGCATCCCAGAACAAAACAGCAGCAGAGCGCAAACAGCGCAGCGTGAACGCAGGAGCGCGACATGGCGAAATCCTTACAGAAGGGTATAAGCAGGGGGACTCAGGGTAAAACCTCTTTCGAGTTCGATAGATCAGAATCCTGCTTTGTTCCCGTGCTCCGAACATACCGAGTGGGGGCACAAAAAATGGAACCTCTTTCCTGCTTACAATGTATTATGAGTGAGTGCTCATTTTTAATCACGAAAGGACTCTGCTGTCTGCTATGGCCCGTAACACGACGATCACCGAGGAACAGATTCTGGAAGCGGCGCGTGCCGTGTTCTTAGAAGAAGGATTCGGCGCACAGACGGCCAAAATAGCGCGCCGCGCACAGGTTTCCGAAGGCTCCATTTTCAAGCGTTTTCCCACGAAGGAAGCCCTCTTCTTTGCCGCATTGCGCATCGAGCGGCCTCCTGCCTGGTATGCAGAACTGGATCGGCGCGCGGGAACCGGAGACTGCCGGGAGAACCTTCTCGCCATCTTTCACAGCATACTCCTCTTTTTTCATGAGATGCTTCCCCGAACGGTCACCACGATGGGCAGTCTGGGGCCGATGGGGCACAAAGCTTTTGAAGGCATGGAGCATCCCATCGTCACCGACACCGGTAAACTCAGCGCGTTCCTGCGCCAGGAGATGGACGGCGGACGGCTGCGCGCCTGCGATGCGAAACTGCTGACGCGCCTGATCCTCGGGGCGATGAGCAGCTATGTCTTTAGCGCTATGGTCACAGGCCAGGATCTGACTCAGGCCGAACTTTACAAAATCGCGGCAGGCACTCTGGACTTCCTCTGGAGCGGCATCGCTCCCAGCATGCCGACGCCGAACATCGAAACCGTTCCACACGGAGAAGGCATAGAGAGCCTTCCTACCCTGTATACGAGACGAGACAGCGATTAAATTATATTCCCGGTTCAGGCTAAAAAGGAATTGGGACGGAAGACAGTTTACAGGAGGACGTGAGATGGCTGAAATTAAGAAACGGAAGCGGCGGGTCTGGATGGTGTGGGTCGCCGCAGCGGTCGTTCTGGGAGGCGTGGGGGTTCTGGCGATGCGGCGATCCGCCTCCTCCAGTACGGGGATACCGACAGGCGTCGAGATCGCCAGGGCGGAGGTCGGGGATCAGCAGCAGAAAATCAATGCGACGGGCGTCATCGCTTCTCAGATCGGCACGCAGGTCAAGATCGGCTCCCAGGTCACCGGCCGAATTCTGAAACTTCCGGCGGATGTCGGCACGCATGTCCAGGCCAATCAGATCGTTGCCGTGCTCGACTCGCCCGATATTCAGGCGCAGGTGGATCAGCAGAAGTATGCCGTGTCCGCCGCCGAAGCGAGTCTCGCGCAGGCGAAGTCACGGCTGCAGCAGGCTGAAGAGACTGCCGGCTTCACCCGTCAGCAGACGACTGCCCAGATCGCACAGGCGGATGCGGCGCTGCACGCGGCGGAGGCGAAGGTAGAATCTTCGGCCGCCGCCGCCCGTTATCAGCCCACACAGACCACAGCCAATATCCGGAAAAGCGAGGCCGCGCTCTCGACGGCGCAGTCGGCGGTCAAGCAGCAGCAGCAGACGATCCGGCAGGAGATCCAGCAGGCCCAGTCGAGCCTCGACACCGCTCAGGCCACCGCAGACAATGCGAAACGGGATGTGGACCGTCAGCGGCAGCTGCTGAAAAAGGGCTTTATCGCGCAGTCGGTCGTCGATACCGCAGATACGACTTACCGTCAGGCGGCCGCCAATCTGGAGAGCATGAAGGCGAATCTGGACATCGTCCGGGAGAAAACGCGCGCAGACCTGCAGGCGTCTCAGGATCAGGTCGATCAGGCGCAGGCCACGCTGGCCGCGACGCAGGCCGGCCGTTTCCAGGACACCGTGGCGGAGGCCGATCTGCACAGCGCACGGGAGACCCTGCGCCAGTCCTCAGCGGCATTGGCGCTCCAGAAGACGAACCTCAGCCAGGACCGGATCCGACTCATGGCAGTTGAAGAATCGCGCAGTGCGCTGCGCCAGGCGCAGGAGACGGTGCTGGAGACGCACGCGCAGCTGCGCTATCAGAACGCGCAGCATGACAAGACGGTCATTCGCTCCCCGATCAATGGCACGGTGCTCTCGATCACCGCGCAGCAGGGCGAGGTCATCGCCGCCGGACTCGCCGCCCCCACCCTGATCACCGTGGCGGATCTCGACCGCCTCGAGGTGCGTGCCTACGTGGACGAAACGGATCTCGAACGCGTCAAACTCAGCATGACGGCGGAGGTGCGCGTGGACGCCTTCGCAGGCCGTATCTTTCATGGCAGAGTGACGAAGATCGCCAGCGCCTCGACCGTCAAAGACAACGTGGTCACCTACGAGACGACGGTCGCAGTCGCCAATCCGGACAAACTGCTCCGCCCCGACATGACGACGAATGTCTCCTTTATTCTCAGCCAGCGCACGAATGTGCTTATGGTGCCGTCGGAAGCTATTCATCAGGAGACGACGCGTTACATCGTCTATGTCCTGCACCCGGAGCGTAAGGGCACGGAGCGCGTCGAGATCCGCAAGGTGGATGCCGGGTTCGACGACGGCACGCATACCGAGATCCGCTCCGGACTGCGGCCAGGCGAGTCCGTGGTGCTGGCAGGGCTCCCTCTGCTCGGAGTGCGTGCCTCGGACGCGCAGGGAGGCCCCGGCCGATGACGACAGCCTCGCTTACGCAGAATACGGCTGGCCCGCTTCTCATCGAACTGACCGATGTCTACAAGATCTACACGATGGGCGATCAGGAGGTCCGTGCTCTCAACGGCGTCAACCTGCGGGTGCAGAAGGGGGAGTTCGTCGCCATCATGGGCCCCTCAGGAGCGGGTAAGTCCACGCTGATGCACCTGCTGGGCTGCCTAGACGCGCCGACAAGCGGATCGTATCGTCTCAATGGCGAGGAGATCGCGCAGCTGGAGGACAAGGAGCTGGCGCGGGTCCGAAATCGTCTGATAGGGTTCGTTTTTCAGAGTTACAATCTGCTGCCCTCGTTCACCGCGCTGGACAATGTCGAGCTGCCGATGATCTACGGAGGCGTCAAAGACCGGCGGAAGAAGGCGAAGGCGGCTCTCGACCGCGTGGGACTTTCGGATCGCATGGACCACAAGCCCAGCGAACTCTCCGGTGGTCAGCAGCAGCGGGTCGCCATCGCGCGGGCCATCGCGACGGAGCCGAGCGTCCTCATGGCGGACGAGCCGACCGGCAACGTCGCGACCCGGCAGGGCGAGGAGATCATGATGATCTTTCAGGAACTGAACGACCAGGGCATCTCCGCCGTTCTCGTCACCCAT
>JAYTGR010000831.1:0-1092 GCA_043733205.1 Chthonomonadaceae bacterium | reverse complement strand
ACCGGCTGGCCCTGGCGCGGGTTGACGGTGTCGCAGAGGAGCAGGGCGGCTTCGAGGGAGTTCATGGCGAACTCTTCGCGGCGGCGCTCGGCGCTGGTCGTGTGGCGCAGCGCTTCGTGGAGTCTGGTCAGGATCTCGGTGCAGAGAGGCGCGTCGTCGAGGGTGAGATGGACGAGGCCGGGGGCGATCTGCGGCCAGTCCAGCCATTCGAGCCAGTGGGGGTGTGGATGGAAGTGCGCCCAGAGCAGTTCCCAGGAATGGGCCTGCGGCGCGATGCCGTAGTCGTGCAGGACGCCGGGATGCAGGAGCGTCAGTTCGCCGGGAACTGTCCGCACCTCTCCGCCGTTGAATCCGAAACGACCGCTGCCGGACAGGGTGGCGATCAGCAGCCAGTCGGTTGTGCCGTGGGCGCGCCAAGTCGCGTAGCCGCGCTCCTCCTGGAAATGCCCCATGACGAGGTGGCGAATCATGGGTTTGATCGCCTCCGTCCGCTCTGGAACGGGCGGCGATACCAGCCGGAAATTATAGGTTTGCAGCGGCATTTCGCCTTGTCACCCTGTCGTGGATAGTGATATAGTTATACTATCATACGTCGCCGTCAGATCGCAAAGGTTACGGCGGATGCAGAGGGAATTCTATGCAGACACATTCGCACCACGCGCTCAGCCTGGAACAGCAGAAGCAGTTCGAGCGCGACGGTTATATCGTCATCCCGCGGCTCTTCACCAACGGCGAGGTGGACGCCATTCGCGACGCCTTTATGGAGGCGAACGCGGACGGGCCGATCCCCAACCTCTCGGAGATCGGCTCCCACTACAAGCCGGACGACCCGCTCGCCTTCTATCCACGCATGATGCATCCGCACCGGCACCCCGAACTTCCCATCGGCACGCTCGCCAAAGAGACCATGCTCGACCCGCGCGTTGGGGCGGTGCTGAAGGATCTGTTTCAAGAGGAGCCTGCGGCGGTGCAGAGCATGTTCTACTTCAAGCCGCCAGGCGCCCGTGGGCAGGATCTGCACCAGGACAACTACTACCTGCGCGTGAAGCCGGGCACCTGCATCGCGGCCTGGCTGGCCGTCGATGCCGCCGA
>JAYTGR010000830.1:0-1093 GCA_043733205.1 Chthonomonadaceae bacterium | reverse complement strand
GCTGCAGCTGATAGCCGGGGGCATTGGCCTCGACCCGCAGAAAATAGATGCCTCCCGGATGCAGCATCCGGCTGATGTTGGTGCGATGCTTCTCGTCCTGCTGATGCACCCGCTCGTTCTCTTCAAATCCCTCTTCGTACTCGACCACCGGCAGCAGAGGATCGCCGGGCTTCCAGGCGACATGCCCCATGCCGAACGAGGGCAGTTTGGGATCGAGCGTGTAGCAGCGCACCCGAGCAGCGACAATCTGATTGGGCATGCTCAGCTGCGCGGTGAGAAGGCGCGGCTCCGTGCCTTTGTACTCCAGACGAAACCAGTTGTCGCCGGACTGCCCGACGCGTCCGTTGTCGAAAAACTCGATGTCGTCCGCACTGCCGGTCACTTCATAAGCGCGCGTATCGTCGTCCGCAGTGAGGCTGATGGTCTGCGCCTGTTCGGGAGAAGCGTTCGGTTTGCACTCGACATAGGTGCGCAGGCGGTCCTGTTCGGCCTGATCGCCGATCGCAATAGGGGCGCACCGTCACGGAGACCGGCGCGACCGTACCAGCGGGCCACGGCGTCTGTGCGGGCAGAGCGGTCAACTGCGGCGCATCGCCCTTCTCGCGCCAGCGCGGCGAAGCCGAGCCGAGCGCCGGTTCGTCGACGACCGTGTGCAGGGTCAGCGTGTAGTGTCCGGTAGCGGGAGCGCGGTAGAGGACATAGGTATCGCTGTCGAGCGCGTGGAGCACCTTGCGCCAGTTGGAAGTCGGCGCGCCGGGAATATCGAGCCGCTTGACCTCGACCGGCGGCGTTTCGCCCTGTCGCTGCCACTCCACCGCGATACGCCCGTTCGGAGGCAGCCCGGAAGGCTTGTCCAGATGCACGGAGATCTCGACGACCCTGCCCGCCGTCAGATCGTAACTCTTCTGCCACGCTCCCGTCAGCAGCACCGGCCCCGCCTTTTCAGATGCAGCGCCCGCAGGCCGTGCCGGCACAGAGACTGACTTTACAGGCTTGGGAGGCACAGCAACAGGATGGGAGGGCTGCATGCGCGGCACATCGGCAAAGAGCGCCGTCGCTCCCAGACCGCCTGTCGTCGAGAGCAAAGCCAGGG
>JAYTGR010000829.1:0-1093 GCA_043733205.1 Chthonomonadaceae bacterium | reverse complement strand
AGCTGTTTCAGGAGCTGCTGACGGAGCCGATCAGCGGGCGTCCGCCCGGCTTCCTGTCGACCCTCGTCGCCTCGCTTGCCGAACACGAGATCGCTCGGGAGACCATTCGCGCCGCCTCCCATGTCGTGCGCAATCTGGCGGTCGCAGAGATCCTGGTCGCAGGCGATATGGGGGATCGCGGCCCGCGCCTCGACGGTGTGATGGACTATCTGCAGCGGCAGCCCGACGTCGCCTTCACCTGGGGCAATCACGACGCCTCCTGGATGGGCGCCTGTCTGGGATCGGAAGCCTGTATCGCGACGGTTCTGCGCTTTTCGGTGCGCTACGACCGCCTCGACCAGCTCGAAGAGGGCTTCGGCATCCCGCTCGCACCGCTGGAGAAGCTGGCGCGGGAGGTCTACGGCGACGATCCTGCGGAGTATTTCGCGGTGAAGGGCAAAGGTCTGCGCGACCCGCTGCATCTGGCCCGGATGCAGAAAGCCATCGCGATACTGGAGTTCAAATGCGTCGGGCAGGCCATTCGCCGCCATCCGGAGTGGAAGCTCGCCCATCGCGCACTGCTGAACTTCGTGGACAAGGCAGCTGGGACCGTCACCATCGACGGCGCAGTCTATCCGCTGCAGGACACCCATCTGCCGACGCTCGATCCTGCCGATCCCCTCGCCCTCTCCCCGCAGGAGCAGGAGTGCATGACCCAGCTGCGCGATGCCTTTGTGCGCAGTCCCCGCCTCTGGGAGCAGATGACCTTCCTGGTGCAGCAGGGCACGATGGTCCTGCGGCGCGACGACTGCCTGATCTTCCACGCCTGTGTGCCCACCGACGCCTCCGGCGCGTTTCTGACGCTGCCGTTCGAAGGTGTCGAGCGCAGCGGGCGCGTCCTGTTCAATGCGATCACCCTATTCATTCGCCGCGCGTTTCGACGCGGCGCCGGCCATATCGGCCCGGACAGCGACTGGTTCTGGTACCTCTGGGCGGGGCCACGCTCGCCTCTCTTCGGCAAAGACCGTATCGCCACCTTCGAGTCCTATTTCGTCGCCGATACGCAGACGCACGAGGAGACGAAAAACCCCTATTTCGAGCAGATCCACGACGC
>JAYTGR010000828.1:0-3515 GCA_043733205.1 Chthonomonadaceae bacterium | reverse complement strand
TCATCGCAGATGCTCGTCTTCTCCAAGACCAGTTTTCAGCACGATCTCATCACCCCCCATGCGCCCCGCGCGCTCTATTTCAACGACAGCACCTATATTGGCTGGGTGCAGGACGGCTCCGTCGTAGAGGTCGCCACCCAGGATCCTCAGCTCGGCGCGGTTTTCTACACGCTCGATCAGACGGCGAACGGACATCCCCACTTCCGGAGGCAGACCTACGAGTGCCTGCAGTGCCACAGCGGCGCGATGACGGCGGGGGTGCCGGGTTATATGATGCGCTCGGTCTACACACATGTCGACGGCCAGCCCGAGTTCCGGGCGGGAACCTACCTCACCACCGACCAGAGTCCGCTGACGGAGCGCTGGGGCGGCTGGTATGTCACCGGAAAGCATGGCGCGATGCGGCACATGGGCAACGTCTTCGCACAGGGGGATGAAAACGTGATCGTCGACCGCGACAAGGGAGCTAACCGCATCAGTCTCAAAGGGCTGGTCGATACCTCTGCCTATATCGTTCCTACCAGTGACATCGTGGCTCTGCTCGTTGCCGAACATCAGACCCGCGTACAGACACTGCTCACCAAAGCCGACTACTACAGTCGAATCGCGCTCTACGACGAGGCGCTGCTGAATACAGAGCTGAACCGTCCGTCCGGCGTTCACTCCGACAGCACCCACAGCCGGATCCGAAGTGTCTGTGAGCCGCTGCTGAAGGCAATGCTTTTTGTGCAGGAGGCTCCTCTGACCGACACTGTCACCGGAACTTCGGGCTTCGCCGAGCAGTTCACCGCGCAGGGGCCGTTCGACCGTCAGCATCGGTCGCTGCGTCAGCTCGATCTGCACCGTCGCCTGCTCCGCTATCCCTGCAGCTATCTGATCTACTCGGAAGCGTTCCGTGCCCTGCCTGCCGAGGCCAAAACCTATCTCTATCGCCGGCTGCGCGACATTCTGACCTCCGCCGATCCCGGCAGGGATTTTGCCCACCTGTCACTATCGGACCGCAGAGCCGTTCTGGAGATACTGACCGACACCAAACCCGACTTCGCCGCGTTCGATAAGACCGCCTCTGCGGTGACATCTGCCCCCGAACCCAGGTAGGGAGGCCCGAAATAGGGTATCTTAACCAGACTTATCAACGAGGAGAGCAAACGGATGACCTACTGCCTGGGAATTATGCTGCGAGAGGGCCTGGTGCTGGCCTCCGATTCGCGGTCGAATGCGGGCTATGACCAGGTCAATGTCTGCCGAAAGATGCATATCTTCGAACAGCCCGGCGAGCGGCTGTTCGTGGTTCTGACCAGCGGCAGTCTCTCGCTGTCGCAGTCGGTGCTGACCCTGCTGCGCGCGGAGTGGGAGCAGGGCGAGGGACTGGCGCAGGCCGCGTCCATGTATGAGGCCGCCCGCGTGCTCGGGGACAGGATACGGCGTGTTTCCGAACTCGATCGTGTCGCGCTGGAGCGGGACGATTTTCGGTTCAACACGCATCTCATTCTGGGCGGCCAGATCGCCGGACAGCGGCACAATCTCTATCTCGTCTATCCGCAGGGCAATCCCCTCTGCGCTGCAGAGGAGACGCCCTATCTTCAGATCGGCGAAACGAAATACGGCCGGCCCATCCTGGATCGCGGTGTCCATTACGAGTACACGACGCTGGAGCAGGCCGCCAAATACGCGCTGATCTCGCTCGACTCCACCATTCGCTCCAACCTGACGGTCGGCCCCCCGATCGACCTGCTGGTCTATCCTGCCGATTCGCTGCGCGTCACGCGGCACCGCCGCTTTTCCGCGCGGGATCCCGATCTGCTGGGGATTCATACCCAGTGGGAGCAGACCCTGCGCCGCGCCGTGCTGGAACTGCCCGCTATTCGCTTCGAGGGCGATCCTAAAGAGTAAGGCTCGCACCGATTTCGCCGCGTCCGCTCGCTTGCTCCTTAGAAAACACTCATGGCGCGCTTTTCGTTTGCAAAAAATGCGCGCAGGTGCTATCATCAAATCATGAACATTCTTCAGATCTGCTCCAGTTCCAGGATCTCGGGTGCGGAGAAACACGTTGTCGTGCTGTCGGAGCGGCTGCGCCAGCGGGGGCATACCGTCCATGCGATTTGTCCGCCCGGCGGCTGGCTGCCGGACCAGCTCCGCGCCGCAGGAATTCCTGCTCTGGAGATGGATATGCGGGGGCTTCTGGGCTCCTGCAGCGCGCCTCGGAACCTGACGCGCTACGTGCGCGACAACGGGTTCGACCTGATCCATGCCCATCTGACCCGGGCCACTTATGTCGGTATTCTCGCGGGACGCTGGGCGAACGTGCCTCTGGTCTCTTCGATTCACTGCCGTACCACGGATGTTGTCTATCGCTATCTGTTTCCGCCGAACCGGGGCCGCATCGTCACCGTATCCGACTTTCTGAAAAACGGCCTGATGCGCAAAGGCGTGCCGGCCGGACGCATTCGGACCATCTATAACGGCACGGACTTCGTATCCAGCGCCGAAGGCGCCGCCGAGGCGGAGGCGCTGAACGCGCTGCCCGTGCGCGCCGAACTCAGCCTGCCGCCCGATGCCGAGCTGGTCGGCATCTTCGCGCGTGTGGAGGAGTTCAAGGGCCATTTCGTGCTGGCACAGGCGGTCAAACAGCTGGTGGCCGCGCGGCCACGCGCCTATGTCGTCTGCGTAGGGACGGCGGAGCCGGAGACGCAGAAACAGCTCTGGGACATTACAGCAGCGGATGGAGTGGCGGAGCGCCTGCGCTTCACCGGACAGCGCGAGGATGTGCATCGCCTGATGTCGGCGATGGATGTCCTGACCCTGCCCTCCCGCTATGAGGCGTGCAGCATGGCGATCATCGAGGGAATGGCGCTCGGGAAGCCTGTCGTGGCGACACGGGCCGGAGGCAACCCGGAACTGGTCGAGCACGAGGCGACCGGCCTGCTCATCGAGCGGAACCCCGAGGGACTGGCGAACGCTCTCATACAGATACTTTCCGATCCGATCCGCATGCGCGAAATGGGTCAGGAAGCCAGGCGGCGGGCAGAGATGCGTTTCTCCGCCGATGTGATGGTCAATCAGATCGAAGGCCTCTACGGAGAGATGCTGGGACAGGCGTGAGACAGGAGAGCGTGCAGTGACAGAGTCGTCGCCAGGGGAGAAAAGCCTCCCCGCACACAGTATTGCGGGCGGTTCGCGTGCAGGTCAGACGTTTGTCCGTCCTCCCGCGTCACGAAAGGAGGCAGGGACTATGGCCCAGGCGCGCACTGCCGTGCCGATCCTCATGTATCATAAAGTCGGCGCTGCTGTCGATCGTCCGGAAGACACCTTCCTGAATGTGTCCGAGGACGCTTTCGAGAGGCAGATGCGCGCACTGGCCCGTATGAACTATCGCGCGATGACCTTCGCCCAGATCGTAGAAGCGCTGCGCGGCGGGCAGCCGCTGCCGCGCCGTGTTTTCGCTCTCACCTTCGACGACGGTTACCAGTGTGTCGGCGATGCCGCCGCCCCGATCCTGGAGAGATACGGCTTTC
>JAYTGR010000827.1:0-1096 GCA_043733205.1 Chthonomonadaceae bacterium | reverse complement strand
CCGAGAGAGGACAGGTCGCCGCCATCCTGCGCCGCGAAGGCATCTACTATTCCACTCTCAACGACTTCCGAAAACAGCAGCAAGGACGGCGCGGCGGTGTACACTCCCGGCCTCAGCGAACGGCGCGGCACGACCTCCAAGTTCTATCACGGCGATGCGCTCGGCAGCACGATGGGCATCACCAGCAGCAGTCAGGCAGTCACGGACACGCTGCTCTACGACGGCTTCGGAATGACCGTCAGCCGAACAGGCACAACGCCGACGCCGTTCGGTTTCGTGGGGAAAGGGCAGTATCAGACGGACAATGACAGTGGCCTACAACTGCTTGGTAACCGCTGCTACAACGCGAGTGTCGGAAGGTTCATCTCCTCCGATCCGGCGCAGGCAGGCGATAACTGGTTCGCCTACTGCGAGAATAATCCGCTCAATAGGACGGATCCGGAAGGTTTGGATGATATATTGAGTGAGATCACGAATGCCTTAGCTAGGCCTCTCACTCCGCAGGAAGTAGGAGTCTCCGGGGGCATCACCATTATCGGCGGAATAGTCGGCGGACTTATAGGAGGAGCAGGAGGGGCTGCGGGAGGGACTGTAGTCTGCGCTGGCCCTGGTACAGTGGCAGGCGCAGCCATTGGCGTGGAAGGTGGAGCGGCCCTTGGCGGAGCAGGGGGAATGGCCGCTGGCGGGATTGTCATAACGGCAGGTCGCATCATCGGAGCTATCGGCCATTACATTGGCGGAGGAGGCAATAGAGGCGGAGGTTCCCCTCCTGCCAATTCATCTCCTCCTGGTGCAGGACGCCGTGGAGCTTTTGGAAAGGCCAAACAAGATTTGGGAATTCCTCAGGGAGAGCAGCCTGTAGAAGGTCCAAATATCGGTAACGACGGCTCAATGCAACCCGGACGTGTGTATCGGTTTAAAAACGGGAAGTTTATTCGTGACGACATATTGACGTTTAGACTATCATTTCGACTTTCGTGTCGTCCTTTTTGCTCTTGAAGACCGTCGGGTAACGCTGCGCCTTCTTGATAATCGTGCCTTTGCAACGCCCTGGTGAATTTCCCCGCACTTGGCGCACCTGGGCTGGCGTACCCAA
>JAYTGR010000826.1:0-1096 GCA_043733205.1 Chthonomonadaceae bacterium | reverse complement strand
CAGCGAGAGCTGGGAACAGGGCAAGTGTCAGGGTAAAGGCGCCGAGCCTGGCTTCACGCTGGGCGACAGTCTCGGTTGGAGGCGACGTCAGAGGGAGGTTGGGCGCACCGGGTTCGCCTTTCCATACGAAACGGCCGTCGCGGGTATGCAGAGCGGCGGTGCTTAACGGCGCTGCGCTGTCGATGAGACGGCGTGCCATTCGGAGGGGCAAATTAGAGCCGAGCAGACGCTTCTGCCACTCTTCGGTCAGGCCGTAGAGCGCGTTCCAGTTGTCGAGCAGGTACCGTGTCACCGCATAAGAATCGGCAAACGCGATCTGATAGTAGTGTCCCAGATCTTCCCCGGAGGGGGCGTAGCGGTGCGGAGCCGTCCAGGCCACCGCGAAGGGAACATCGATCGTCGCGCCCGGTTTCAGCGTCAATCGTACGATGACGACGCCCGCAGACTGCGCGCCGGGCGCGGTCGTTCCAGCGGCGAAATCGGGAACCTCCCCGTCGGCTGCGAAACTGTCCCACCATCCGGGACGCTCTTCGGCAGGATTCCAGGCCGCTCGTGTAACCACCGCGTCGCGCCGGGGCGGCAGGGCCATGAGCGTTATCTCGGAGCCGTCGTCGGCGCGAACGGACTGCGGCTGGCTTCCCGGCGGCTGAGGCGGACGGGAGAGCCGCAGGCTGAAAAATCCGCTCTCTGCCGGGTTGGCCGCGACCTGGCCTGCGGCCATGAAGGCGTCGCCCCAGGAGAGAGCGACGGCAGCCTCAATCGGAATCGGAGAGGGGTTGTGCAGGTGAAAAACGAAAGCGCCAGCTGGCAGAGAAGAGTTCTTTATGTCAAAGGGAATCAGCGGGGAGAAATTTAGGAGCGAGATCTCCAATGGCAGGGGCGATCCAGGGAAACTCTGATGCGCCTGCGGATAGAGACCGTCGTAGTCCAGTGCGGTCATGACGGGCAGGCCAAACGAACTCCGCAATGCCAGTACCCGCGCCGCACTTTTGCCCTGGGCGCGTGTCCAGACGGCTCCGAAACACGCCGGTGCATTCCCCTCGCCAGGGGCCGCACCTGTCTCGCCGGTCACCCGCGCGTAGGTGCCGTCTGTCAT
>JAYTGR010000825.1:0-1097 GCA_043733205.1 Chthonomonadaceae bacterium | reverse complement strand
TGCTCCATACGCTCTCGGAAGAAGAGATCAAACCGACCCTGCTGGGCGACCTTCGCATCATCGACAGCGAGACGGGCGAGGCCAAAGAGATGAGCGTCAATCCACAGCTGCTCTCCCGCTACCAGCAGACCTTCAACGGCTTCTGCACCGAACTGGAGGGTTTCTGCAATCGCTATGGAATCGACTATCTCCGCGCTTCGACTGCTCTCCCCTTTGAAGACCTCATACTGCAGTATATGCGCCGCACCGGGCTGGTGAAATAAGGCAGATCTCCCCCAAACCCTTCCTTCACGTAGAGACGACCGAACGGGCATCAGGATCGACATTGCACCGGAGCTTTGTGCCTGTAAGTTCGGCCGTCTCTATGCGAAGAGGGCTTCGAGGGCATGGGACTGGGCGGATTTGTACTGTTCGTTGTAGAGGTTCTGGTAGACACCGGGGCGGGCGACGAGTTCGGCATGGGTGCCTACATCCACGATCCGTCCGGCGTCCAGCACCACGATGCGGTCGGCGTTCATGATCGTCGAGAGGCGGTGTGCGATGACGAAACTGGTGCGGCCGCGCATCAGCCGCTCCAGCGCGGACTGCACGTTGGCTTCCGTCTTGCTGTCGAGGGCGGAGGTGGCATCGTCGAGGATCAGGATTTTGGGATCGGTCAGGGCGGCGCGCGCGATGCTCATGCGCTGCTTCTGCCCCACGGAGAGCTTGATGCCATCCTCCCCAATCTTGGTGTCGTAGCCCTGCGGCAGGTTCAGGATAAACTCGTGCATGTCGGCATATTTAGCCGCTTTCAGGATCTGCAGGTCGGTGGCATCGTGGAAACCGTATCGGATGTTTTCGCGCAGCGTGACTGAGAAGAGCAGACTCTCCTGGCTGACATAGCCCAGCGAACCGCGCAGCGTCGAGAGCCGCACCTGGCGCAGATCGACGCCGTCCAGCAAAATACGGCCCTCATTCACATCGTAGAAGCGCGAGATCAGGTTGACCAGCGTAGTCTTGCCCGCGCCGGATGGCCCAACGATGGCGATCACTTCGCCCGGAGACACCTGGAGCGAGATGTCGTGCAGCACCGGATGGTCCGAATCGTAGCCGAAGGT
>JAYTGR010000824.1:0-1099 GCA_043733205.1 Chthonomonadaceae bacterium | reverse complement strand
CGCATCAAGCCCGCTGATTTGAGACAGGCTCCTGATTCCCCCGACGCTCGATCCGCCCACGCCAGCCACGGAATCAAGACCCTCTACACGTCCTACCTGCTGGCCAGATACCGCAGCAAACAGAGACTGCTGCTCTATCAACTTCGCCCTGGCATTCGTCAGGTGGACCAATTCTTCGACCAGGACTCCCACCGCAATACCCGTCGCCGTAAATGCCGTTGGCGAGATCGCCAGCCGCAGCGCGCGCCATGTATTAGCGAGATTTCCACCAGATGCCGCAGCCGCCTCCGCGTGCTGGATTGATGTTGCCATCGCCACGGTATACGTTTTCACCGCCAATGCAGTCGCTACCGCGCCATCAGCTACGCCCCTCAGTGCTCTTTCTGTCGATGCCGCAGCCCTGCCTGTTTTCTCGGAACTAGCTTCGACCGCCTGCGCGAAGGCGTTGAATTGGACTACCGCAGTCCCTACGCTGGAGGTTACTTTCTGCGTAAAGCTGCCAGCCGAGTCGGAAGCTTCGGCCATAGCGGCCTTAAACCCATCCGGGTCGCCGCCCACTTTGATAATCAGATCGCCAAGATTAGCCATTTTTGAGGGTCAAGTCTTCACCGCCGAATTGCGCGTTCACGAGCCGCAGTTTTTCCAGCCAGTCTTCCGCCGTGAGTGGCCCCTGCTGCCGCTCCTGCCCCATCCCTGCTGGCATGAAATCCGCCGGCACGAACGAGTCCCGCTTTACATCCGGGTCACGGTGGCAATTCGCGATAGTAGCCGCGATGATGCCAGCCCGCAGAAACTCGCGTTCTTCGCGCTCCCTGTGCCGCTTTTGGATTGCGTCGAACTCCCGGAACGTCAGAGCCCAGAACTCATCCGAGGCCAGCCCCAGACTGCGCCCCAGGCTCCACAGGTGCAGCCAGTCTACGCCGGGGGCGTCTGCTGACTGCTCTGCGCGTTTGGGTCCGGGTCGGGAACGTCCTGCTCGTAGAACGCTTTCACGAAAGCCCCCATCAAAGCCGGAATCATCCGAGGTTTGATGAGTTCAGCCAAAGCCTCTGCGTCCGCTATTCCCGATCTGTCCGAGAGTCCTTCAAACAGTGCTTCC
>JAYTGR010000823.1:0-1100 GCA_043733205.1 Chthonomonadaceae bacterium | reverse complement strand
CCCGCGGCGAAATCGCCAACACGAGCATGGATGCCAAACTGCGTGAGATGGAGTTCTCGCAGATGGATGCGCAGGCCGAGGACGAACTGACGAAGCTGGAAGCGAAGATGTCGATGGGCGGCTCCCCAGCCACCCGTTATAACACCACCCCAGTACAGCAGATGCAGACAGTCGGCGGCAGTGGGGCAAGCGTCGGCGGCGCCAGCAGCAACGGCTCTGGGCCTGCCCCGGAGAGCGACCTCGACAAACAGCTGCGGGAACTGGAAGAGAAACTGGGCAAGCGTTAGGAGACGCGCGAAAATAACTGCTTCATGATCGTCCCGTCATCCAAGCATGAAAAGTGAAGCGGTAATTGTTGGGCCTGTCCTTAGTCTCCTGCCCGCACATCGGGGAGAGGAAGAGCGGA
This sequence comes from Chthonomonadaceae bacterium, assembly GCA_043733205.1. Taxonomy (GTDB): domain Bacteria; phylum Armatimonadota; class Chthonomonadetes; order Chthonomonadales; family Chthonomonadaceae; genus JANXLO01. The sequence goes on along the minus strand of JAYTGR010000823.1, from coordinate 694 downwards.
ACCGTTGTTATGAGCATTCCGGAACGTTTTTATCGTATAGCCAAACATAAGTTCTCCGAAATTCGGGACCGAGTCGATCGGTGGGACGAAGAGGCGCAGGAGGCGGAGACCGACACCCTCCGCAAGGCAGAGACGCGCTCGGACGCTCGCAGCGAACTCAAAGATGCTCTGCACACCGCGACTCCTGCGAAATCGGATAAGTTTCCGCCTGCCCAGGCGTCCACCTTGAGGACGCCCGACGAGATTCGCCGGGCTGCCGCGCCGATGGCCAGTTCGCCTGCACAGATGATGAACACTTCTGCCTCTATGTCAGACGCGCAGTCGGACCTGCTTACCTTTCACTATCGCCTGCTCGGTGTTGAACCGGGCACCGAGTTTACGGAGGTGCAGGCCGCTTACAACAAACTGGCGGCGCGCTGCGATCCTGCCCGTTTTCCGGCGCACTCTGCGGAAGCCCAGGAGGCGGAGCGCATTCGCAAGCGTCTCGAAGACTCCTATAAGGTACTGCGGGACGCCCTCGACGCTACCGCGCGACGCTTCGACCTGCTGGAGTTCGATATGCCTGGCGCGAAAGAAGCGCCGGCCTCCTGACACTCCGGCAACGAACTGCCTTTCTGAAATCCTGCGCGCATCCCAAATCCTTCGCTTGGAAAAGATCCCCAATGGATCGCTTCAAAAGGAGGTGACTCCAAAT
>JAYTGR010000822.1:0-1104 GCA_043733205.1 Chthonomonadaceae bacterium | reverse complement strand
ACGGTGGTGACGAGGACGGCTGCTAGATACTTTATGAAGAGAATTCGCCAGCGAGGCACCGGACGAGTCAGGAGATAGACGATGGTCTTCTGCTCGACTTCCTGGGCGACGATGCCGGAACAGAAGATCACAGACAGCATCGTCAGCACGAAGCCGAAAACAAAGAAGACCGTCAGCAGACCGTACTGACTTGCCGCGACATAGGTATCCGGGTCCATCTTCCATCGGATGAGGAGGCCGATCAGGGTAGGGATCGCGATAAGGATGACGGCCGCGACCAGTTTGCCGGGGCGCATCAGGTTGAAAAGGGCAGTACGAAAGAGATAGTAGTCGCTCATAAACGTGTCGTTTTCCCGAACGGCGGCGCATCGCAAGACCGTAGGGCCTGCGATGCGCCGCCGTCAGCCGTTCACCAGGTATTTGAAGACCGCTTCCAGGTTATTGTCCGGCGATTCGAAATTCGTAATCGTGTAGCCATGTTCCAGCACGATGTCCGGGAACTGCGCGTAGAACTGATCCGGCGCATGCGTCTCGATCTCCAGCCGCCGGGAGTCCTGAGCATCGAACTTGGCGCTCAGGATGTAGGGCAGATCCAGGAGGTGTTTTGCCAGCGGCCGGGCCTGGTCCGTGGTGATCGTGATGTGGTGCGGATGGGAGTCGATCAGGCTGCGGATCTGATAGATGTCTCCCTGGGCCATGAGCCGCCCTTTATGCATCAGCAGCATGTTGCGGGTCATCTGCTCGACCTCGTAGAGGATATGGGAGGAGATCACAACGCTCTTACCGCGTCCAGCCAGTTCATGCAGCAGCGTCGAGATGTCACGTCTGCCCAGAGGATCCAGGCCGTTCAGCGGTTCGTCGAGAACCAGCACATCCGGATCGTGGACGATGCCCTGCGCGACTTTGATGCGCTGGCGCATGCCTTTCGAATAGCCGCCGATCTTGCGGTCGGCCGCTCCGGTCATGCCGACCGTCTCGATGGACTCCGCAACGCGGGATTTCAGCGTTGTGGACGGCAGACCGCCCATCGCCGCCAGCATGGTCACGAAATCGCGGCCGGTCATGTCGTCGTAGTTGTTTTCGATCTCCGGGCAGTAGCCGAGT
>JAYTGR010000821.1:0-3542 GCA_043733205.1 Chthonomonadaceae bacterium | reverse complement strand
TGGAAACCGCGCCCCGGCAGGTCTACTGCGGAGCCATAGGCTATATGGTTCCGAACGGCCCGACCGTTTTCAATGTCGCCATTCGCACCGTGCTTCTGGATACCGAAACAGGGATGGCGGAGTACGGCGTCGGCAGCGGCATCACCTGGGATTCGACGCCGCAGGGAGAGTACGCCGAGAATCGCCTGAAAGCTCAGGTTCTCGAGCAGACCTGGCCCCGATTCGAACTGCTGGAAACCCTGCGCCTGGAGCAGGGCGTCTACTCTCTGCTGACGCGGCATCTCGACCGCCTCTGCGCCTCCGCACGGTATTTCGGCGTTCCATTGAATGAGCCAGATGTGCAGACAGCGCTGGCCGCTCACGCGCAGACGCTGGATTTCGGACCCTGGCGCATACGTCTGCTTATCACGCTTCTGGGAGAGATACGTATCGAGACATTCCCGCTGAATACCCTTCCGACCGATGGACTGCGGGCGGCTCCTGCCCGCTCTCCCGTCTCCCGTAACGACCGATTTTTGTTTCATAAGACCACACATCGCATCGCTTATACTACCCGCCGCGCCGAACGCCCCGATCTCGACGAAACCCTGCTATGGAACGAGGAAGGGGAGCTGACGGAGTTCACTACCGGCAATCTGGTCGTCGAGCGGGAGGGGACCCGCTGGACGCCGCCGCTGGACTGCGGTCTGCTGCCCGGTACACTGCGCGCCGAGCTGCTGGCCTGTGGAGAGATCATCGAGCGCGTCCTGCGCCCGCCCGACCTCGAATCCGCAGCCTCCCTATGGCTGATCAACAGTGTGCGCGGCTGGGTGCCGATTCGAATCCTGCCTTAGCCTGACACCACAAACGCCCTCCCGATCGGACCTGATCGGGAGGGCGTTTGCGATGGTCTGCCCGAATTACGGGTTTTTACGATCACGCGCCGTCGGGCTGTCCTTCTGCTTGTCTGCCGATTTTGGATCCGGGGGCGTTCGGCTGGGCCTGCCGGGTTCGACGGGAGGCTTGCCGGAGTGCAGCGGACGGTAGCTGTCCGCAGTTGAGCGTGTCTGGCCCGGTATACGAGCGCTTCCACCGGTCGCAGGTCCGGTTCGGGGCGGGGGCGCCGTATCGCCGTTACGGCGAGTCGGATCGGTTTTAGGCGGGACCGTATTGTCGCCGTTACGCCGCGTCGCTTCGACCTTAGGCGGAACGGTATTGTCGCCGTTCACACGCGTTCGGCGCGGATCGCCGGGTGTCGTATCCACACGAGGCCGTGCCGTCGTATCGGCACGGCTTCCTGCCTTTGGCGGTCTGCTTCCTGTGTCTGTGCCCGAATGTCCGGCACCGCCATTGTGAGCCGCATTGCGCTCGCGCAGGTAGGCATCCAGCCCCGAGGAGCCGCTGCCTGCGCTCTTCGTGGGACTGCCGACAGCAGTGGGAGAGGTCGTCGGGCGCGAAACGGTTCCGTCGGCATTACGTCCGGAACCCGCTGGGCGAGAAGTCACGGTACCGCTGCCTGTATTAGGACGCGCCGGCCCTGTCGCCGGGGTGCGCACGCCTCCGGCCGCTGGATTGGCGCTTACAGGATGCACAGTGAAATGCTGACCTGCCTGCGGCAGGGACTGGATGTGCGGCACAGTGGAGGGCAGCGGCGCCCGATAGACGGCACGGCTCACATACTGCTGCGGCAGCCGCGTCGGCGCCTGATAGGCTCGGGTGGGGGTCAGTGACTGCGCCGTGACCCGCACGTTCTGCGGCCCCGCGACCGGACTGCCTCCGCCGCTCGGCGCTGTCACCGCCCGGCCGCGTGCGAAGATGCTCTGACTGCCGCCCGCTGCGGGCTGATAGGCGGCCCGCCCCCCGAACGTCTGGATCTGCGCCTGCGTTCCGCCCTGCGCCTGGGCGTTGATGGGCACGAAGTGATTGTTCGTCTGGAAGGTGTTCCGATTGACGGTCGTGTTGTAGTTGTTGATATTGGTCACGTTGGTTACGTTCGTCACATTGGTGACATTGTTGACATACGTGACCCGATTGAAGTAGGTGTTGCGGAACGGCCGCGGCTCGCAGATGCGATCGGACGATGGATAGTAAACAGCAGCGCCGCCGATAGAGAAAAACGCGGGCCAGCTGCCGCCACGGAAGCTGAGGGACAGGGTCGGCGGATAGTGGACCTCGACCGGAGCGAGCGGACACCAGGCGACGACGCCGGTCAGATCGGTGAAGCGCGCCAGCCGCACCGGTCCGGCGCTGCTGTCGGCACTGCCCGGATCGCCGTAACCGCCCAGCACGGAGGCGGTGAGCAGGGGAGTATCTGCGGTCGCCCTGGTCGCAAGGCTGAGACTGCCCAGCAGCGCCAGACACGGCAGCAGCCACCAGGCTGACAGAACAGAACCGGTTCGGGAATCGTGTGGTTTTTTATTTTCGAATGCATTCTTGCTTTGCATTGGTTTTCCTCTCGCTTATGCAGTTTTGGGAGGGAAGTGTCATTTCCGCTCTTAACTCTCTGCCCCTTTTCTTGGAGGAGAAGGCAAGCCTGCAAGTAGAGACAGTTCCGTACAGGGTGAAGTTCATTGCTGGACTTCAAAGACAAGGGCGTCTGTTTTTCTATCGCATCACGTTTCCAAAATATGCTGTTTGGCAGATGTTTCCTTCGGCTGGATAAGGTAAGTTGAGTCATATCGCGCGAGACCGTTCGGTCAAGCGCTGCCGAGGATTACAAAATCCTGCAAATCGCCCCTGATTCTTGAGGAGACGTATATTGAAAACACAGATCTGCCTGACAGTTTCCACCCTCCTGCTCACTGCAGCGATGCTGCCGGGAATGGCGCAGGCGCCCGCAAGCGATGCGCAAAAGCAGCCGGTCAACGCTCCCATTCGGGGCGATGCGGGCGCCCCCGTCACTTCGGACATGCGGCTCCATAACGCGGCAAAAGTGGTGATTCCGGAGCTTACCGAGGTGCCGGTCATTCTCAAAGATGAGATACAGTCGGGCGGCAATAAGGCCGGCAGCGAACTTCTGTTCTTCGTTGCACAGGACGTCTATGGTCCCGGACACACCTTCCTGATCGCCCGAGGCACTCCGGCGCTGGGCCATATCGTCCAGTCGCACACCTACTCGACCTTCGGTCGTGCCGGGAAACTAGTCCTCCGATGTGACTATGTGCTGGCTCAGGACAAAACACGTATTCCGCTGCGCGGGGTCCATCAGGAGGTACGTGGCAGAGCGAGTAACGGCGATGCGGCGGTCATCGGACTGGCGTATGGGGTGGCCGGAGCGATCGTAGATCTCTTCGTCTATGGCAAGGATGCCAAACTGCACATCGGCAAGACCTATAACGTCTACGTGAATGCCGATACGCTGACGGAAACGCCTACGCCCAACGAGGAGCCTGACGACCACGCAGGTGTCGTGCCGGGAGAGGCTTTTGCACTGCTCAAAGACGGAAGCTGGGCTATCGGGCTGGTACGTCAGGTGGGGAATAACTACGTCTTTACAAACTCTGGGGGATCCCAGACGGTGAAAATATTGGATGTGCGCTCGCTGGAGTATCTGAAGGATGCCA
>JAYTGR010000820.1:0-1106 GCA_043733205.1 Chthonomonadaceae bacterium | reverse complement strand
ATCTCGCCACGCTGCTGGAAGATCAAGGTCATTTTGCGGAGGCACTTGATTCTTACCAGCAGGCGCTGGACATCCATCACGCCTCCGGCGATCAAAATAATGAAGGATTAGTGCTGGGCAATCTTCTCCACTTTTATCGTGTCGCCCATGAGCCGCGCCTGGCGATCTTCTACGGCAAGCAGGCGGTGAATCTGTTTCAAAACTTGCGCGGCAATGTGCAGTCACTGGACAAAGACGCCCAGAAAAGCTATCTCGCCGCCCATTCCGGCACGTACCGAATGCTGGCGGAAGTTCTGTTTGACGAGAACCGCCTCGACGAAGCGCAACAGGTGCTGAAAATGCTCAAACAGGAGGAGTTCTTCGACTTCCTGGGACGCGATCCCGCTGTCGCCAAAACGCTCCTCACCGGAGCGGCCCTCACACCGCTTGAGGCGAAATGGCTTGTGCGCTGGCAGAAAGTCTCTTCGGCTGCTGCGCGTCAAGTGCTGCGTACGGAGATGACACAAGCGTTCCATAATGCCCCGCAGGAGGCGATGAACCCGATCACCCTATCTGCCGGTTCGTCCAAGCTCGACCAATATTTACGCCCCGGCGTTGCCGCAGTCTATACCATTGTCGCTCCCACGAAACTGTATATGATTGTGACGACAGCAGAGAAAAGAAGCTGGATCTCCACTCCGATCAAGTCCGAGGACCTGTACCGCAAAGTGCTGGCCTTCCGCAATGCTTTGCAGGACCCCACCCGTGATCCCCGCCCGCTCGCGCAGGAGTTATACAAAATTATCGTCGCCCCCATCGAAGCCGATCTTAAAGCCGCCCATGCTACGACCCTGCTCTGGTCCCTCGACGATGCCCTGCGCTACCTGCCCATGTCCGCCCTCTACAACGGCCATCAGTATCTCATCGAACGGTACGACAACTGCATCCTGACACTTGCCGCGCCGCCAAGAGCAGCCCGAGCCCCTGCCCCCGCACACTGGACGGGCCTGGGGCTGGGCGTCTCCCAACAGCACCCCGGCTTCGACGCCCTTCCTGGAGTCCGCGCCGAGCTGTCCGGCATCTTCGGACCCATTGTGCCCGGCCAAAGCCTGCTGGACACCCAGTTC
>JAYTGR010000819.1:0-3549 GCA_043733205.1 Chthonomonadaceae bacterium | reverse complement strand
ATGCCGCGACTCGGACTTGAACCAAGGACACGTGGATTTTCAGTCCACTGCTCTACCAACTGAGCTATCACGGCGCACAGAACAACGACCGGAAACGGAGCTATTATACCAAACGCGGGGGGAACTGTCAAGGCGATTTTGCAGTTCTCACGAGAGAAGAGCAGAGCCTCCCGAATACCGGGAGGCTCTGCTCACAGGCGATCTCTCACCTGATTTGCAGTCGGAAGCGGCCGGAGCAGCTTCAGCGTTTGCGGCGGCGCAGTTTGACGGCCGTGAGCATAAGGCCCATTCCGCCTAACAGAGCCAGGGAACCGGGTTCCGGGGTGCTCGCGAAGGGAGAGATACCGCCGGTGCCGCTGCTGATCCCGGATCCGCTCGGCACGGAGAAGGCGCTTGCGACGCCGGAACCCGCAGTGCTGCCGCCGGAACCGATCGTGCTGCCGCCAATCCCGCTGACGGTGCTGATCTGAGTGACGGTGTTACTCGGAATGACGGTGCTGACTGGAGTGACAGCGCCACTCGGGGTGAGGGTGATGACTGGAGTGATGGTGCTGCCGATCCCGGCAGTGTAGACCGTGCCGGAAGTGGTGGCAGGAGTGCGCAGCAGGCTCGCTGCACTGGAACCGCCGCCGGAAACCAGGCCAACGGCACCTGCCGCTGCGCCGAGAGCGCCGCCGATCAGCCATCCGGAACCGATGCCGGAGCCGGAATGGGAAAGGGTGGTGATGCCCTGCGTTCCGAGGAGGTCCGTCTCAGGCAGAGTCAAATCGATCAGCGGATCGTAACTCGCGTCGGTGTCCTGGTTCCTCGTTTCACTGGGCAGAGCGATCACACTCGAACTCAGCAGAGACGCAGCAGACGACGACTGCGCATGGGCCTGCGCGGCTGCCAGCGGCAGAAGCCCAGCCATCAGCAGCATAGCACCCGGATTCATTCTATTCCAACAGCTCATAGCGTCTCCTTCTTTTCTGAGACACGGTCTCTTCTTCCGACCGTGTTCTTCTGTCCGTTTCATTGTCCTATACAGAACAACGACCGGGCTCTAGGTAACCTTACGTATACTCGCTTTTCATACCGTTCCTTGTGGGAACTCACCCTCGAACCGTTTCTACGTATATATACGTATCTCCTTCTATTGCACATCTTGTGCCAACTGCAAGAGTCGGGCCGCTTACAACCGGAATTTTGAAAAATAAATCCGCTTTCGCAGTGCGGGCGGCCTTTTCAGACGGCGAATAACGCCGATTTCCTTACGTATGAAGAGGTAAACAGGATTTTCAGGCCACCGGAAACTTTTTTCGGATCCGCCCCCTTGGCCTCGACCGGTTTATGGTGCGCGTGGGATCACAAGACAGGGAACCCTTTCCTACCTCTACAGGTCGAACACGCGGGAGGTTCAATACTAAATGGGTGCCATGAACACATTCGCATTTCTGAAACAGGTGGAAGAGCAGCGCAGTCAGGAACGCGCGCTTTCCTGGGAAGGAACCTTCGCCGAGTACCTCGAGCTGGTCACGAAAAATCCTCATATCGCGGACCTGGCGCATGCCCGTGTCTACAATATGATCATGGCCGCAGGCGTCACGGAATCCCCCGAGACGCACGTCCAGCGCTATAAGTTCTTCGAAGAAGAACTCTACGGCCTCGAGCGTACGCTCCAGCAGCTGGTCGAGGAGTACCTGAACCCGGCCTCGCGCCGCCTCGACATCCGCAAACGCATTCTCATGCTGGTCGGGCCGGTTGGAGGAGGCAAGTCCACGCTGGTCACGCTGCTCAAGCGCGGCTTCCAGAACTACAGCAAAGAGGACGCCGGCGCCGTCTACGCCATCAAAGGCTGCCCCATGCACGAGGAGCCGCTGCATCTGATTCCGGAAGAGCTGCGCGCCGACTTCCGCCAGCAGTGGGGCGTCTATATCGAAGGCGACCTCTGCCCCGTCTGCCGCTACCGGCTCGATCACGAGTGGGAAGGCAAAGTGGAGAACGTCCCGGTCCACCGCATTCTGCTTTCGGAGAAGACCCGTATCGGCATCGGCACCTTCAAACCCGCCGATCCCAAGAGTCAGGATGTCGCGGAACTCACCGGCAGCGTCAATATTCAGGCCCTCACCGAATTCGGTCAGGAGTCCGACCCGCGCGCCTACAACTTCGACGGAGAGCTCAATATCGCCAACCGGGGCGTCATGGAGTTCATCGAGATGCTGAAAGCCGAAAAGCGGTTCCTCTACGAACTCAACACCGTCGCCGGGGAACAGACTATCAAGGCCAGCCGCTTCGCCCTGATCTACTGCGATGTGGCCGTCATCGCGCACACCAACGAGTACGAGTACAACTCCTATTTCTCAAGCAAAGAGAACGAGGCGATGATCGACCGCATCTTCGTGGTCAAAGTGCCCTACAACCTGCGGGTGAGCGAAGAGGTGCGGATCTACGAAAAGCTGATCGGGCAGAGCGACGTCCAGGATGCGGGCAACAGCCTCAATCTGGCCGCGATCCATATCGCCCCCTACACCCTGAAGGTCGCCTCCATGTTCGCCATCCTGACACGTCTCAAGCCCCCGCGTAAAGCCGGACTCAGCCTCGCCAGCAAGATGAAGCTGTACGACGGCGAGAAGCAGGTCGGCGACTGGGACCAGCGCCATGTGAAAGAGCTGCGCGAAGAGTATCAGGACGAAGGCATGAACGGCGTCTCGCCCCGCTTCATCATCAACCGCATCTCCTCCGCACTCGTCAAAGGCGGCAAAGCCTATGTGACGCCCATCGATGTCCTGCGCTCTCTGCGCGACGGGATCACGGAGTATACCAGCAACGACGAGGAGCGCCGACGCCTGCTCGGCTTCATCGATGAGGTCCGTAAGGAGTTCGACGATGCCGCCAAAAAAGAGGTGCAGCGCGCCTTCGTCTACTCCTACGAAGAGTCGGTCAAGACCCTGCTCGACAATTATGTCGATAACGTGGAGGCGTTCTGCAACCGCGAAAAGGTCAAACACCCCATCACCGGAGAGGACGTCGAGCCCGACGAGCGGCTGATGCGTTCCATCGAGGAACAGATCGGCGTCACCGAAAACGCCAAGCGCGAGTTCCGCGAGGGCATTCTCCGCTCCGTCGCCAGCCTGATGCGGCGCGGACAGTCATTCGGTGTCGCGTCCGATGAGCGGCTGAAAGAGGCGATCGAGAAGAAACTCTTCACCGACCTCAAAGACGTCGTGAAGATCACGACCAGCACCAAGACGCCGGACGCCGAGCAGCTGAAGAAGGTGAACGAGGTCGTCGACCGGATGTGCCGCGAACAGGGCTATACGCCGGAGTCCGCCAACGAACTCCTGCGCTACGTCGGCACCCTTCTCAATCGTTGATCCGCGCCGGGTCAGCCCGGCAACGAGGTGAGCTTTTATGCCAAATCACTCTCTGAGCAATGACAACTGGGATCTGCACCGGCGCGCGGAGCGCGACCGGCAGCGCCATAACGAGAAGGTCAAGGAGGTCATCAAGAAGAACCTGGGCGACATCATCAGCCAGCAGGACATCATCACGTCCGAAAATGGCAAGATC
>JAYTGR010000818.1:0-3557 GCA_043733205.1 Chthonomonadaceae bacterium | reverse complement strand
CCGGACGCTCGTCGGGTATCGGGGGAGGCGGCGATTAGTTCGCTCTCCATAAAGCCTTTGTCCGGTGACGAACTCGCCTCCGTAATGCGCCTCCTGCGGCTCTCACTGCCGCTGGAGGCTGTTACGGAGGCGAGCTTTACGCGCAAGGTTCTGCTCGACCCGAATTTCGATGCGGCCGGCGCACTGGCGGCATGGGATCCTTCCGGAGAAGCGGTTGGGTTCCTGCTCGCGCTGACGCGTCGCCGCCCGCTGGAGGATGGCCCCTCGGACCGCGGCCGGGGCTGGATCACGCTCTTTACGGTAACGCACCGGGCGCGGCGGCAGGGGATCGGTACGGCGTTATTCGATCGGGCCGAGGCGTGGCTGCGGGAGCGAGGCTGCGCCTCGGTTGGGATCGCGCCTTATGCGCCCAACTACTGGACTCCCGGTGTGGATGAAGCGGCCTATCCCGAAGCGCTTGCTTTTCTGTGCAAACGGGGTTATACGACCATAGCCCGCCCGCTCTCGATGGAAGCCTCACTGACTGCAGGCTGGCATGTGCCGGAATGGACACTGGAACGCAGCGCGGAACTGGCCCAGCAGGGAGTCGGAATGGCGCTCTTTGAGCCCCGGCATGTGCAGGCGCTGACCGATTTCCTGCGCCGGGAGTTTCCCGGCGACTGGCAGCGCTATCTGCGGGAAACGATGCTGGACATCGTGGCAGGGCGCAGGCCAGCGGACGAACTGGTGCTTGCCTTCGAAGGCGAAACCATCCTCGGTTTCGCGCAGAGCGAGGGGGAGCGGTTTGGACCGTTCGGAGTGGCGGAATCGGTGCGCGGCCGGGGAGTGGGGGTGGCCCTGCTGTTTTGCGCTCTGGACGGCATGCGAGCGCGGGGCCATCCCCGCGCCTGGTTTATGTGGACCGACGACAAAACGGCGGACAGACTCTACCGCGCGGCTGGATTTCGCGAAACACGCCGCTATACGGTGGCGAGAAAAATGCTCGCTTGAGACTGAGGCGAGGGAAGCTGAGGCAGACGAGAAGGAATCGGACGTGGGAATGGAGAAATAAGCTGAACTTTCGTGGAACCGTTCCGTCTATGGAAGCGTATCACCCCGACCCCATCATTTTTCACCACCTCGAAAAGGAGAGATCGACATGGCAATTCTTCGTAAATCCACGCTTGCGCTCGTCGCAGTGTTCTGCCTTGGCGTCACCGTCCCCGTCTTTGCGCAGGCCGGAGCCGACAAATCGGCTGCCGACGTCAAAGCGGCTCAGAGTACTGTAAAGGATATGCAGATGCTCGGCGCAGAGATCAAGGCGCGTCAGGCCCGTGCGATGACCGAAACCGGTTCTGCTCTGGTCGCCGCACCGGTCGTTCGGCGGACGGATACCGCCGTGCCCACGACCGTCGGGAAGAAAAAGGGCTCTAAAAAACCGGGCTCTAAAAAAGCTCCCGTCAAAAAAGTCCCGTAACCCGCCTTCGGAACTGACAAGGAAAGGCAGGCCGAAAATCGGCCTGCCTTTCCTTGTGTGTCATGTGACTGCGAAGCGTGACTCCAACCGGGGCATTAACCCTTGGTCTTGCCCTTATCTCCATGGGTCTCCTGGCCGTCGTCTCCACCGGCGACCTGCACTCCCGAGGTGAGGGAGACCGTCCTGAGAACGACTGTCCTGGCCACGGAAGGGGCCGGGACGGGCGTCAGTCGAACCGAGGCGAGCGTGGTTACGGCTGCGATGCCGAGCGCGAACAGAGAGATATTTTTGAATATGTTTTTCATGATTACTCGTTGACCTTTCCAAGTTCTCCATCCAGCCAGCTCCACCAGGCCACCAGGTCGGCGTCGCGAATCTGGAACAGTGTCTGCAGAAACCTGTCGGTGGGGCATGTCGGCATGTCGGCCCGCAGCACCGTATCCATCAGTTTTTGCGCTTCCGTATAGTAGCGGTCTTTGATGTAGGCCAGCAGCAGGTTGCAGGCGCGCATCGGAGCCGGTTTCTCCATGGACAGGCGGGCATAGAACGTGGCCCGCTCGATATTGCGTTCTTTATTGCGTCCGGCATCGAACCAGGTCAGATAGATATCGGCGGCGTTGGTCGCGGCGATATAGCGATGGTCGGCGGCACGCGGGTTCTCGACGATCGTCAGATAGACTTTCAGAGCATCGCGCAGGTTTCCGGTACGGCTGAGCAGGACGCCGACTTCATTGTATGCGGCGAAGAACTGCGGATCGGCCTCATAAGCGGCGCGGTAGAGCAGCAGAGCCTCTTCTATTTTACCAGATCGGCGGATAGAAACGGCCTGATCGTAAGCGATCTGCGCCTCGACGATCTCCGATTTCGGACTGCTGTCAAGCGTGTAGGTGTCCATCACGCGCATCGCCTGCCGCATTTCGGGCGAGGGCGGCGCGGTATTGACGCCTGTGCTGACCTCGTTGATGACCGCCTCTTCCAGATTATCGTCCGGGTTCGCAGGATTCGCGGCCCGCTCGGCCCAGGGCGAGTTCATAAGCCGCCGGAACAGATCGTTCTGGCGTTCGGCGGTCCAGTTGGGCGAGGGCGTCGACTTCTGGCGCACGCGGCTGCTCCTCTGCTGCGCCAGCAGGCGCACGAAGGGATTGTCTGCTCCGCATTCGCGGCGGAGGATCTCCGCTAGCGCGGCGCGGGCACGGCAGATCGTTTGGCGCTCGTTGGCGCTTTCCGGAGAGACCTTCACGCCGGCTTCGCGCTCGCGCTCACGGGCCATATCCCGCTGCAGCGCTGAGAGATAGTTCTTCGGGATAGACTGCAATCCCTGCGCCAATGCCGCGCGGAACTGCTGCCGCTCATCGCGGTCGATGAGAGCCTCTTCCGGCTGCACCGCCGTCTCTTCGGTCGCAAACGTGTCGCCGAGTGTCAGGCTGCTGCCGCCATCGCCTCCGGCCAGCGGCTGGTCCATCGAGACTGTCGGCACATCGCGGCGCACGACACGCTCGGTGTCGCTGATCACGGAACGGATACAGCGCGCCAGATAGGCGGTCGCGTCCGGGAAAATCTGATCCAGCGCTTCGGAGAAACTCCCGCTCTGCAGCAGAGAATCGCTCTCGAATTTACGAAGAGCGACCCGCGCCATTTTGCGGCAGGCCTCTTCCAGTGCGACATAGCCATCGTTCGCACTGAGGCGCGGCGGCAGCACACGTCCATCTTCCAGGGTGCGCGGCTGCGATAAATTTGAAACGGCTCGTGCGCCAAAACGACGAAGGATCGTCTCGGCTGCCTGCACAGGATCGCAGACAACAACAGAACGGATGCCTTCAGGGGCAGTATGTCGGGCGAGTCGAGCTGTATTCTGCGTTACCACTCTCAGCCTCCTCCAAAAAGGGATTCGGAACGCACACTTTGCGTCTGCATTCCGAGACGAGAACCCGCCGATTTCGTGACACCCAGTGCAGAAATATTTTTTCTGCGCTAGATTTCGGCACATCTCCCGTAATTCCTTCTTACACGGATAGACGACGTCCAAACCGGAATGTTCACTTTTGTTTATGGACATTAAATATTTTTTTGCGCCACGCTGCGGGGGAATAGATGCCTGCGG
>JAYTGR010000817.1:0-1113 GCA_043733205.1 Chthonomonadaceae bacterium | reverse complement strand
ATTTTCGGATTTGCCAATCGGGTACGACTGCCGCAAGCAGTTTGTAAAACTCCTGCGAATGGTTGGGATGTACGAGATGACAGATTTCGTGCAGGATCACATAGTCGATGCAGATACGGGGAGCGCGCACGAGATCGATGTTGAGCGTCAGGCGTCCGGCTGGACTGCAGCTGCCCCAGCTGCGCACCATGCTGCGAATTTCCAGCTGCGGCGCTGGGATTTTCCAGCCTGCGATCTGCTGCATACAGGCAGTTAAACGTTCGTTGAACCGCGCTTCGGCGTGTGCCGCATACCATTGACAGAGCAGCTCTCTCGCTCTCTCTGTGTCGGACGTGTCTCCGGCATAGATATAGAGGTAACCGCCGATCAGTTTGACTTCTTCACAATCGGCCTGTCGGAGACGCAGGCGATACTGCCTGCCGAGATAGAGATGCGTCTCCCCGCTCACAAATTGGCGGGCAGGGGTGCGCGGCAGGAACTGGGCAAAGAACCGCTGCTGGCGAACGATCCAGGCAGAGCGTCTGCGAAGAATACGCTCGATAGCCTCCTGTTCTGCGGAATGGGGAGCGGAGACCACGACAGACAGATCCGGTTTTACCGTGATTGCCAGTGTCTTACGGTCTGCGCGATGCAGAGCATAGGAGATGGTCCGGTTTCCGAAGGTGATACTGGTCATTCCAGTCTGCTCCTGGCAACGCGCAAGGCTTCTCCGGCAATATCATCCAGTACCGTCCAGTTGAGTTCTATTTTGCCCTGCTCCGATAGTTCGAAGAAACCGTCATCGATGTTGGCGCGCATCCGGTTGGTGATGTCCTCTTTCTGCCGCCAGTCCACCACGACCTCTGTGCGGATGGCCTCTTCCACCATCAGGGCGATATCGACAGGGACTTCAGGATCTCCCGGTCGTTTGGTGAGGGAGTCTAAGCGTTCGAGAACAAGGCGATAATAGGCCTGGGCGACATCGTTCCCTGCAAGCCGAGCAGGCACGTCGCTCCCGGAGCGTGAAACCACCTGTCCACGAATATCCATTACCTTCTGCAGGTAATCCCTCTCCGTTATCAGATGTTCGCGAAACGCTTTGATCGTCTCCTGGATCATTTCGGAAAACCTGCG
>JAYTGR010000816.1:0-3567 GCA_043733205.1 Chthonomonadaceae bacterium | reverse complement strand
GCGCACGACGCCCTTCGATCCGCCCAGAAAGCCAGCGCGCAGCGGAAAATGCTTTACGAGGTTTTCGACGCGCAGCAGTTCGCCGGTCGCAGTCGCGTTCATACCGTCTCTCCCTCTCTGACCGGAACCGGCTGCGTAAACGCCGGCAGCACCCAGCAGGCCGCCGTATGGCCGTCCTCCACCTCCTGCAGAGGCGGCTCCTCCTCCGCGCATTTCGCCTGCGCCCACGCGCAGCGCGACCGGAAGCGGCAGCCCGACGGCAGGTGCAGCAGATTGGGAACCGAGCCGGGAATGGTGGGAAGCGGCTGCTTTACCGGATGGTCCAGGCGCGGCACTGCGCGCAGCAGGCCCTGAGTATAGGGATGCCGGGGATTGCGGAACAGCATACGCATAGGCCCGCGCTCTACGATCTTGCCTGCATACATCACCGCGACCTGGTGGCAGTTCTCCGCGACGATGCCCAGGTTGTGCGTGATCAGCAGGATTGCCATGCCGTTCTCGGCCTGGAGCCTGCGCAGCAGGGCCAGGATCTGTGCCTGCACGGTCACATCGAGCGCGGTCGTCGGCTCGTCTGCGATCAGTACAGAAGGATCGCAGGCGATGGCGGAGGCGATCATCACGCGCTGCCGCATTCCGCCCGAAAGCTCGTGCGGATAGCTGTCGACGCGCCGCTCCGCATCCGTGATCCCAACAGATGTCAAAAGTTCGATGGCTTTGGCCCGTGCCTCTCGCTTGCTCATCTTGCGGTGGATACGCAGCGTCTCCAGCAGGGGGTCGCGCACCGGATAGAGCGGATCCAGACTGGTCATTGGCTCCTGGAAGATCATCGCGATCTGCTCGCCGCGCAGTTTCCGCATCTCCTTCGCCGACAGGTCGAGCAGGTTCTGGCCGCGCATGCGGATCTCGCCGCCGACGATCCGCCCTGGTGGTGCGACCAGCCGGAGCAGCGACAGCCCGGTTACGCTCTTGCCGCAGCCCGATTCGCCCACCAGGCCGAGCGTCTGCCCGGGCAGAATATCCAGGTCGATGCCGTCGACGGCAGGCGCAATGCCCTCATCCGTGTAGAAATGCGTTCGCAGCCCGCGCACTTCGAGCAGCGAGGCAGGTATTGCCGAATCCAAGCTTACCTCCGCATCCTGGGATCGAGCGCGTCGCGCAGGCCGTCCCCGAGAATATTGAACGCGATCACCGTGATGAAGATCAGAAAGCCGGGCGCCAGAATCCAGGTGTCTTTCGTCAGAACCTCCAGGTTCTGCGCCTCCGTCAGCATGTTGCCCCAGCTTGGAACGGGCTCGCGGATCCCCAGCCCCAGGAAGCTGAGACCAGCTTCCGCCAGGATATAGCCCGGTATGGCGAGCGTGGCGCTGACGATGGCGATGGTGAAGGTACTCGGCAGCAGATGCCGCACGATGATCCTGAAGTCGGAGACCCCGAGCGCCCGCGCCGCCTCCACATACTCCCGCTCCCGCACCGACAGCGCGATGCCCCGGATTATACGCGCCAGGCCTGCCCATCCGACAAAACTCAGTATCCCGATGATCAGCAGGAAGGTAACGGCTGGCGGGATCTTGTGAGGCAGAATACCTGCCAATGCGATCAGCAGGTAGAAACTGGGAATCGACTGCAGAACCTCGCAGAACCGCATCAGGATATTGTCGATATAGCCCCCATAGTAGCCCGCCGCGCCGCCGACCAGCAGCCCGATGCTGAAGGTGATCGAGATGGCGACGAGACCGATGGTCAGGGAGACCTGTGAGCCGACCACGAGACGGCTGAAGACGTCCCGGCCCAGGTAGTCGGTGCCGAGCGGAAAGAACGGGAAGTCGCCCTGTGTACCGAACAAGTGTCTGTTCAGTGGCAGGATCCAGAAAAGGCGATAGGAGTAGCCCGCAGCGAACAGCCGGATGGGAGCGCGTCTGGCCGGATCGGGGACAAAATCGTCCTTCGCGTCCTTCTTCATCGCGAGCGCGTACGGCTGAAGCGAAAAATTCCCGGCGGCGTCGTGCCAGACGACAGGGGACGGCGGATGGTGAAAGAGGGCAGGCCGGATCTCCGCCACCGGGTGGGGCGATATGAATTCCGCCAGCAATGCCATGGCATAGAGCAGGCAGACGACGATCCCGCCGGTCATGGCAAACCGGTTGCGGCGCAGCTGTCCCCAGGCAAGCTGCCCGGGCGTCCGCGACGTGCCCATGGTCTCTGTCGTCTCTTCGTGCGGAGCCGGAAGCTCGCTCATGGTAGTGCCTCCTAACCCCGTCCTAGTTTGATGCGTGGATCGGTGATGGCCAGCAGCACATCGCTGAACAGGTTGCCCAGCAGCAGCAGGCTCGCGCTCATGACGAAGCTGCCCATCACCACATACTGATCGCCGCTCTGCACCGCTTCCAAAATCAGACGGCCCAACCCCGGCCAGGCCATCACGTTCTCCACCAGCGCCGCGCCCCCGAGCAGTCCGGCCAGACTGAAGCCGAAAACGGTGATAAGAGGATTGATGGCGTTGCGGAAGGCATGTTTCCAAATAACCACGCGTTCGGACAGTCCGCGCGCGCGGGCAGCCGTGATATAGTTTTCCTGCAGGGTATCGAGCAGACTGCCCCGCATCTGACGCATGATGCTCGCGCAGCCGCCGACACTGAGAACGACCACCGGCAGCACAAGGTGCCGGACGGAATCCCAGAACCGCTCGACAGGCGACATCAGGTCGGCGTCCGTGCTGTGCATCCCGCCGATGGGGAACCAGCCGGTCTTCTGAGCCATGAGGAGCAGGAGCAGGGCCAGAAAGAAACCGGGGGTCGAGATGCCCGCAAAGGCAAAGAGCGAGATAAACCGGTCGAGGAGGGTATTACGCCGCACCGCTGCGATGACTCCGAGCGGGATCGCCACCCCCCAGGAGACGGTGAGTGCGCAGAGCGACAGCAGCAGCGTGTTGCCCATGCGTTGCACCAGCAGCGAGACAACCGGGATATGGTACGCCAGCGAATAGCCGAAGTTAAGCCGCACGGCGTTGCCCAGCCAGAGAAAATACTGCACCAGCCAGGGCCTGTCCAGCCCGTAATCTGCCCGCATCCGCAGCACCGCCTCCTGCGAAAGGTTGGGATCCTGGCTGAGAGTCGTGACGAAGTCGCCTGGCGCGAGGCGCAGGATCGCGAACGAGATAAAGGAGATGCCGATCAGCAGCGGGATCATGTTGAGCAGGCGACTGAGCAGAAACCGGACCATAAAGTTCCTCTACTGCGCCGAGATCTCATACGCGTCCCATCGAAGCCCGCCGAGCGCGTTCGGCTTCATACCGACCATGCGGTTGCGCACTGCGCCCAGGCTTTTCGGCGTCACCAGAAAGATCAGCGGCTGTTGCTCTCCCAATATATCCTGGAACTTAAAGTAGAGCGCTTTGCGCTTGGCCGTATCAGGCTCCCGGCCCGCCTCGACAAAGATCTTGTCGATGTCCACTTCCCATGGCGTGGCTGGCGTAGGCTCCTGGGGGTTCCACACATGCATTCTGCCGGAGGAGGTCCAGATAACCTTGCTGTTGTAAGGCTCGACCCCGCCTGTAAAGGCAAGCACACA
>JAYTGR010000815.1:0-9623 GCA_043733205.1 Chthonomonadaceae bacterium | reverse complement strand
CGATGACCACGAGCAGCTCGATGAGTGTGAACGCCCTGGCCCTAAAATTTTCGCAGTTTTCCACAATCTTTCTCCTCGTCGCAGGAAAGCGATGAACCTACGAAGAGATACGCCTTTGAGGCAGGTATTTCATTCATATGGTAAGAAATGTTTTCCTGCGGGGAGCAGTGTTAACGCACACGAGAGAGGGAAGCGCACCGCAGAGGCGGCTCAGGCACCATGCAGGGCGGATGAAAGGGGAAATTTCACTCCCGTTCCGCAGCGCGTTTTCAGGTACAATAGCCTGAGTGTCTATGTCGGAAAGGCGGGCTTGTGTCGCAGTGGCTGCTTCTTCTGATCCCTCCCCATCTTTGAACTCATTCTATATCACCGGCGGCCCGCTCCCGCTGGAAGCCTCTTCCTATGTGGTCCGTCAGGCCGATACCGATCTTTATGAGAGCCTGCTTGCCGGGGAGTACTGCTGCGTCCTCAGCGGCCGGGAGATGGGCAAGTCCTCTCTGGCGGCACGGACATGCGCGCGTCTGCAGAAAGAGGGGGTGCGGACAGTCTTTCTGGACCTCGCTCAGTTCGGTGGAGGGGCCGATGCCGCCACACGGGAGGCGTGGTGCCTCGCTCTGCTTACTCAGGCGGGCAGAGACCTGGGACTGTATACGGAGTTCCTCGCCTACTGGCAGGCGCGCCCGGAGTTCAGCCCGGAGCAGCGCTTCTTCGGAGCTTTACTGCAGCCCGGCCTGGACGCCGCTCCCGCCCCGCTCACCGTTTTTCTCGATGCGGTCGATGCCGTAACTATCCTCCCGTTCGATACCGACGCATTCTTTGCCGCCGTTGGCAAATGTCACCTTGGCAGAGCCGGAGAGCCGACACTCGATCGCCTTGCCTTCTGTCTGCTCGGCAGCGAGCACCCTGCCGCTTCGGCCTCCGGCACGCGCACCTCTTCCTTCTCTCTCGGCAGGCGGGTAGATCTCAGAAACTTCACCGCAGAAGAAGCCGCCCCTCTGGCCCAGGGGCTCGGAGCACATGGCGATATTCTGCTGCCGCGTATCCTCCACTGGACAGGCGGGCATCCCTGCCTGACCCAGCGTCTGTGCCGCGCCTGCGCAGAGAACGAAGCCGGAACAGCCGCCGAAGTGGACAGCCTATGGACAGCGGCGTTCGTGACGCAGACGGTCATGGGGAACGGCAGCCGCCTGGCACAGAAACAGGCTTTACCAAGACAGAGGCGAACGTTCCGACGCGGGATTCTGCCGACAGTCGCCGTTCTGCTGATAGCGGCAGGCCTGGCAGGGAGGGCGCTCCACAACGTATTTCTGGCAGACCGCAAAGCGGATCTGACGCGCGCGGCAGCTGGACGCGCCAGCCGGGAAAAAGAGAAAGCCGGCCTCGGCCTGTACGCCGCAAACATGAGCCTGATCGAGCGTGACTGGAAGAACAACGACATCGGGCACCTGCGGGAAATGCTGGAGGCCACACGGGCGCGCGGCCTGGGTACCTTCGAATGGGGGTTCTGGAATCGACTCTGTCACCTGGATCTGCTCACGATCCAGGGACAGAACGAAGGGATCTGGTCCGTCGCCTTCTCCCCCGACCAGAGGAGCATCGTCACCGGCAGCCAGGATCAGACGGCGACGGTATGGGATGCGGCGAGCGGACGTGAACTGTTCCTCCTCAGCGGACATACGGCCTCCGTGCGTTCCGTCGCCTTTTCCCCGGATGGGAAGCGCATCGCGACCGGCAGTCTCGACCACACCGCAAAGCTATGGGACGCGCAGTCGGGTACGGAGATCCTGACGCTCAAAGGCCATTCCGGCCCGATCGCTTCCGTCGCCTTCTCTGCGGACAGTCAGCGTATCGGGACCGCCTCCTCCGACCGGTCCGCGCAGATCTGGGATGTGGGCACAGGCGCCGTGCTGCTCACGCTCAAGGGGCACACAAGAGATGTCAACTCGATCGCTTTCTCTCCAGACGGGAAACGCATCGTCACCGGCAGTTCGGACAAAACGGCAGCAGTATGGGATGCAGTCACAGGCAGAACGCTGCTGACCCTGAAAGGACACACGGACGCCGTCTGCTCGGCTGCATTCTCCCCGGACGGCACAAAGATCGTAACCGGCAGCAGGGATCGGTCCGCGAAGCTATGGGATGCACGGACGGGCAAAGAGCTGCGCACACTGGGGGGACATTCCGGCGTCGTCTGCGCGGCCTCTTTCTCACCGGATGGGAGCCGCCTGGTGACCGTCGGCGCGACCAACTCGGCGAAGGTGTGGGACGCGGCGGACGGCAGAGAACTCTTCACTCTCAACGGACATACGCGCCCTGTCACCTCCGCTGTCTTCTCTGCGGACGGGACCAGAATTCTGACCGGAAGCACAGACGGCGCCGCGAAGGTGTGGGATGCGCAGGCGCGCAACGCCGTGCTGACGCTGACAGGGCATACGGCCGCCGTCTCCTCCGTCGCTGTCTCTGCGGACGGCCAGCGTCTGGTGACAGGAGGCGCAGACGGCACTGCCAGGGGCTGGTATCTGCCGGTCGGCGAGAATCTGCTGACGCTCAGCGCGCAGACGACACTGGCGACTGCAGTGGGCTTCTCCCCGGACGGCACGCGGATCGTGACCGGCGGCAAAGACAGTGCGGCTGCGGTGTGGGACGCGGTGACCGGAAACGCGGTCTTCGCACTCAGCGGGCATAAGGACAAGGTCTGGGCCGTCGCCTTCTCGCCGGACGGCAGGCGCATCGCCACGGGAAGCGGGGACAAAACCGCAAAGATATGGGACGCGCAGACCGGCAAAGAGATCCTTACGCTCAGCGGACATACCGAGAAGGTCGTCGCCCTTGCGTTCTCTCCGGACAGCCGCACCCTTCTGACCGGCAGCTTCGACCACACCGCGAAGCTATGGAACGCACAGACGGGCACAGAGCTGCGCACGCTTACCGGCCACACAGGCGGGGTGCTCGCAGTCGCTTTTGCTCCGAATGCGCAGCGCATCGTCACCGGCAGCGGAGACCGGACGGCAAAGGTATGGGATGCGGTGAGCGGACACGCAATCCTTACCCTGCAGGGACACCGGAACTATGTCGCTGCTGCCGCCTTCTCTCCGGACGGAAAGCGTATTTTGACCGGCAGCTGGGACCAAACGGCGAAGTTATGGGAGGCACAGACGGGCAAAGAGCTGCTCACGCTTAGGGGGCATAGCAGCGGCGTGACCTCAACAGCGTTTTTTCCGGATGGGAAACGCATCGTGACCGGAAGCGCCGACAGAACCGCGAAGATCTGGTACTCCGAAAACACCGATACTCCCCCCGCCTGGCGTTGAGAGCCAGGGCGTTGTAGACGGCTCCGGCCTGTGCGTCGTGGTTGGGGCCTTCCTGCCATGCAGGCCCGCCTACGATGAGTCCCCACTCCGTGATGGCGAGATGTGTTCTGCCTTTCGCCCCCGGAACGGAGGCGATCAGGCGGGCAAGGCTTGGAAACAGCTCTCTGTCCAGAAAAGCAGGGTGCGCCATCGCGCTGGCATGCTGGTCGGCATAAGAGAGGCCCGACAGATCGGCGGGCAGCGGCACGAGCGGATGCAGGGAGAGGCAGCTGGGGGCCGGACGCTGACCGGCGACAGCGGCTTCGAGCAGACGGCGGTTCCAGTCGGCATTGCGCTGCAGGCCGTCCGATGTAAACTCATCGCCTTTGCCCGCAGCGATCAGGCGCAGATGGGGGTCGGCGTGCAGCAGGGCGTCCCGGAACCGGACATAACGGCTTGCGTTGTCCGCAGCATCCGTGTGCCCGATCTGCCAGGGGCCGTACAGTTCGTTGCCGACTTCCCATAGGCGGATATTGTAAGGCGCAGGATGGCCGTTGGCGGCGCGCTGGCGGCCCCAGACGCTGCCAACGGCGGCTGGTGCATTACAGTAGCGGACCCAGTTCGCCGCCTCTTCCGGCGCGCCGTCGCCCGCATTGACCGTGAACTGCGGCTCGACTTTGAGCAGCTCGCAGAACTTCATAAACTCATCGGTCCCGAAATGGTTGGGCTCGATGCCGCCCCAGGCGGCGTTGCGGCGGGTGGGACGCAGCTCCGGCTGCCCGATTCCTTCCTGCCACCGATAGCCGCTCGCGAAGTTGCCGCCGGGCCAGCGAACCAGCGGCATGTGCCATGCACGCGCCTTCCGCAGCACATCCGGGTCCATCCCCTGCACGCTGTCGGCTGGAAAGAGTTCGATCTGGTCGACCTCGACGGCGCCGCCCCCGCGATGCTGCATCACGAAGCGCGTTCGCTCGCCTTTTGCGATGCGCCCCGCAGGCAGCGTCAATGTCAGCCGGTGCGTTCTCCACGCGGTATCGGCGATCTTCTCAGCCTGCTGCAAATAGATCTCCGTCTGCTTCGCATCGATCCCTTGAATCCTCAGCACGATCATGCCGTCGCCGGACGCGGAAACACGCCGGGCTGCAAACGTCAGCACATAGATGCGCGTTCTATGGACAGGCAGAGAGACATCCTGCCTCAGCAGCGACGTGCCTTCCAGCCTTACGCAGAGCGGAGATTTCCAGCCCCCTTCCTGCCATGTCGCCCCTTCCAGATTCCATTCAGGCGGTTCGGTGTCGCCCGGCTCGATGCGTTCCAGGTTCGGGTTGAGGAGCGCCTGCGCCCACAGTCCCGGATAGACCACGTCCCCCAGATGCTCTATGAAGTTGCCGAATATATCGCGATCGATCGGCGCAGCGGCACGCCGCAGAACATCGATGTGGACTGTCGTCGTGTGCTGCGGGGTTCCGTCCGCTCGCGTAGAGGCAAACAGCGGCCTCTCAGCCTGATCGGCAGCCGTTTTGGCGGCCGCCGAAACCGGAGGCTG
The DNA here is from genome assembly GCA_043733205.1 of Chthonomonadaceae bacterium. Classification (GTDB taxonomy): domain Bacteria; phylum Armatimonadota; class Chthonomonadetes; order Chthonomonadales; family Chthonomonadaceae; genus JANXLO01. The sequence goes on along the minus strand of JAYTGR010000815.1, from coordinate 4,787 downwards.
TAAGACCGCTGCCGCCGCGATCCACAGTCCTGGCATCCTCAACAGCATCTTCGTTCTTCCGTTCTCTTTCCATTAAAGCGTTAGAGCAGAATGCAGGCTGCGTCGAAATCCAGGCGCGGATTGCGGGGATGCAGTTTGGACGCATCGCCATAGCCAAGGCTGCAGATGAAGTTGACTTTCCATTTGCCGTCCGGGAAAAACTCCGCATTGAGTTTCTCCGCGTCGAAGCCCGACATGGGACCGCAGTCGAGACCCAATGCCCGCGCTGCCAGCATAAAGTAGGCCCCCTGCAGACTGCCGTTACGGAAAGCGGTCTCCTGGATGAGCGGCGCATTGCCCGCAAACCAGGCGCGTGCGTCCGCGTGGGGAAAAAGCAGGGGCGCCTTTTCATAGAACTCGGTGTCGTAGGCGACGATCAGCACTGCTGGCGCAGTACGCGATTTTTCGACGTTCTGCGGTGCCAGCACGGGGAGCAGGCGCTCTTTCGCTTCCGTGGTCGTGAGAAACACAAAGCGGGCCGGTGTCAGATTGGCGCTGGTCGGCCCCATTTTTGCCAGATCATAGACCTGCTGCAGCAGACCTTCAGGAATCGGTTTGTCGAGCCAGACATTATGTGTTCGGGCCTCGCGAAAGAGGGTGTCGAGCGCCTCGCCGCCAAGCGCCCGCGCTGGCAGTTCTTCGGTAACGGAGAAGGTCGTCATAGATACATTTCCTTTCCTGAACGGGAGCAGGGAGGCTGCGCTGGTTTCCTAAACGGCCGGCATTGCAGCGTCGTCCGTTTTCGAAGCGACATCTGTTGTATTGTCACTATACCCAGGCTGTCGCAGGCGTGTCAACCCGCAAGTTTTAACGTCTGCATAAACTATTTATATACGCGTGGAACCATATACATTCCATTTCCGTCTCTCCCTTGTCCGGCCTCCGCTTAGAGAGGGAACAGCGCGGAACACTCACCGCATGCTGTGCCCGCTCCCCCTCCTCCTCGCGCCTGATAAACAGGAGAACTAAAACAATGGACAGCACACGAAAGAGCGGCCTCATGTTCAGCAAAATTTTGCTCTGCTCGGATGGATCGGAAGGCGCGCTGGCGGCGGCGAGAATGGGTGCGCTGATGGCGCAGCAGTTCCAGTCCAAGGTTCTGCTGGTCCACAGCTGCGATCCGGCCATCGCCGCTTATCCTGCCTTTGGGGGAGCGGGCTGGGAGTTCGCCGTCAGCCAGGATGGCCTCGATACCGAGGCCGAAGAGGAACGGCGCACCCTGATAGAGCATACCGGCAAAATACTGCTGGAAGCGGGCTTGAAATACGAAACCCTGCTCGAATGCGGTCAGCCTGTGGAGGCGATCACGCGGGTCGCCGCACAGCATAAGGTCGATCTTGTTGTGCTGGGTGGGCGGGGGACGAGCGATGTGCCGTCTTTCCTGCTGGGCAGCGTCTCGGAGGGCGTACTGCATCGCGCCCACTGTCCAGTCCTGATTGTGCGCGGGGATCCTCCCATGCCGTTCCAGCATATTCTGCTGGCTTCGGATGGTTCCGAGGGCGCTGGTCAGGCTGCCGCTGCGGCCATTCTGATCGCGCAGAAGTGCGCCGCCAGCCTGCGCATCCTCAATATTTTGGATGCCGCCTCGCTTCCTTCCAGCATGTCGCCGTATCTGTGCGCAGACAGCGAAACGCCCTATACCCGTGCGGAGCATCTGCTGGCGAAGATCACCGAAGACGTCGAAGCACAAGCCGTCGGAACCGGAGTCGCTCTTTCGTTTCACCAGGAGACGGGAAATCCGGCGGAGATCATTGTCGCTTTTGCGAAACGCCAGGGAATCGATTTGATCGTCCTGGGTTCCCGGGGACGGAGCGCATTGACCTCCCTGCTGCTCGGCAGCGTCTCCAATAGTGCAGCGCATCATGCCTATTGCTCCGTGCTGGTGACGCGCTAAAGAAGAATCGTAAACGTGACGCTATACGCAGTACACGAAGAGGAGAAACCATGACAGCACAGACGACACTGCAGAACGACCCGAAGAGTTCCGTAATCGCTGTTTACGACACGCATGAGCAGGCGGAATCCGCTGTGAAAGCTTTGCAGCACCAGGGTTTCGATATGACGAAACTGTCTATCGTAGGCAGGGACTACCATACGGAGGAGAACGTTGTAGGCTACTACAACACTGGTGACCGCATGAAAGCCTGGGGCAAATCCGGAGCTTTTTGGGGCGGTTTGTGGGGCATGCTCTTCGGGTCCGCATTCTTCTTCGTCCCGGTTATAGGGCCGATTGTGGTGGCGGGGCCTCTCGTCGCCTGGATCGTAGGTGCGCTGGAAGGGGCAGCGGTCGTGGGCGGCCTGAGCGTTCTGGGCGCGGCCCTGGTCGGAATAGGCATCCCGAAGGACAGCGCCCTGAAATATGAAACGGAACTGCAGGCGGGCAGGTTTGTCCTGATCGTCCATGGCACACGCGCCGAGATCGACCGTGCCCATTCTTTGCTGGAACTGACCCAGCATCAGGGGCTCACGGCCCACGCCGCGTAAAGGAACCAACCGCTTACCCCTTCGATGCCGAAAGGAAAATACGATGCAGATCAAAATCAATACCGACCATAACATCGCAGGTCATGAGGCGCTGAATGCTGAGATCAGCAGTGAGGTGGAGAGCGCTCTGAGCCTGTTCAGCGGCCATATCACACGCGTGGAGGTTCACCTGAGCGACGAGAACAGCTCTAAGAAAGGTCAGGAGGATAAGCGCTGCATGATGGAAGCCCGCCTTGAAGGCCATCAGCCTCTCGCGGTCACCTGTCATGCCACAACCGTAGATCAAGCGGTCGAAGGCGCTGCAGAGAAGCTGTCCGCGTTAATCGAGAGCACCCTCGGACGCCTGCACGATCAAGGCAGCCACAGGACGGACCCTCCTCTGCCGGAGCCGAAACCCACCGATCTGTCCTGACGAGATGCTGATCCCAAAAACCTGATGGAGCGGTCGTTCGCGCGGCCCTCCTGCCGTCGAGACGCCCTGGATCGTCGGAGATGATCCAGGGCGTCTGTATAAAGAAAAGGCTGCAGTTTTCGTATGCTGCCCCGCACCGAACTTTCAGGCTCAGAATCTGCGGCGTTCGACGTATTTCCGAAGAGAAGGAAGCACCGCCAGCAGAACCGCCACATAGGCTGCGTTCATTACGATGATGCCTAAAATGCTGACCGGTCGGATAAAAGAAGCCACGAACCCGTTCATGAAAAGGAACGGCACTACGATAACGGCCCAGTTGATAGTTTTGCTCTTCATGAGAGCCTCACTTTCCTGAGCTACCACGCATTTCAGAGGGCATGCAGGCATGCTCCAGAGGGGTAAAGACGTCGTGTTGAAGTTTGTGACTCGTTCTCCAGACGAAGGGAGGACGGAAAGGGTTTCACAGGCTCTCTTCATGTCCCCACATATATAATCCGTCATTTCGCGGATACTGCTTTCCCTTCTTTGGTTTACAATTCTCTATAAGACTATGCTCCCAGGCGGTCATCCCGATTTGACTTTTACCGAACTGACCGGAGACAGAAAGAACATAAAATCATGCAGACAACACAAGTAAGCAGCAGACACACCCATACTCTGGGACGAATTTTTCAGCATCCCGCCTCGCATAATCTGGAATGGCGCGATGTCATCGCGCTGATCGAGCAGCTGGGAAACGTGGAGGAGAAGGAGAACGGACACCTGACGTTCACGGTGAACGGTATCTCTCAGGTCTTCCAGCGTTCGCAGGAGAAAGACGTGTCTGAAATCCAGCAGGTACTGGACCTTCGACATTTTCTGGAGAGTGTCGGGGTCGAAAAGGACGGCACGATTACGACCGAGGCGGCGATTACCCCCCTCGATTCGCGGCTGCTGGTCGTCATCGATCGGAAGGAGACCCTCGTCTTCCGGACAGAGGATAAGGATTCCGTGCCCGAGCGCCTGCACCCTTACGATCCGCAGGGTGCGCTGAACCGCCTGATTCATACCGAAGGTGCTGACAAGGCGTCACGAGCGCCCGAAAATCTGACCTATTACCAGGCGATCGCCGATACGCTGGCTGGGGCGGCGGAAGTCCTGCTGATGGGGAACGGCACCGGAGCCAGCAGCGCGATGACACACCTGCAGGACTACCTCGCATCGCATCGCCCCGAGATCGCTCGCAGCATCGTCGGAGCCTTGACGCTGGACCTGGAGGCTCTGACCGAGGATCAGCTCCTGCAGGAAGCACGGGCTTTCTTCCTGCGGCGCAACGGCATCGACATCAGCAGGGGCTAAAAATCTGTCAGACAGAAAGTCCCGCGTGCGCTGCTCTGCCCCGCTGGGGTAACCCGGAGGGATCTGCATTCCACGAGGTGAACTTTGGCGGCATCCTGGAGGCAGAGGGAACATTCGAGGGCTGCACCATACCGACCCGCATCCGGGCTGGCTGGTACTTTGGAACCGACCGTTTCGAGACGGACGGCGAGTTCTTCCGAGCGACCATCGATCAGGCCGCATTTCGGTAAGGGCGCCGTTTTCCGAAAGAGGGATTTCCAGGAGCTGAGGATGGAAGAGACAGACACCGCCACGGGGCTTACGACAGCCGAAGTGTCGGCGCACCGCGCCAGCGGACTCTCTAATAAGACGCCTGCGGCCTCCAGCAGAACGCTGACAAGTATCCTGAGAGCGAACTTCCTCAGCGGCTTCAACCTGATCATCTACGCGCTGGGAATCGTACTGATCGCACTGGGACTGACGAGCGATGGGCTCTTCAGTGTGAGTATGATTCTTCTGAACGGGACCATCGGCG
>JAYTGR010000814.1:0-3574 GCA_043733205.1 Chthonomonadaceae bacterium | reverse complement strand
TGGCTTCCGACTGCATCGACGTGATTCGCTCCTTGGCAGAGGTCCACTGGCTCTCGGTATCGCTGAACTGGAACTGATCGAGGGCTTTGTTGATCGAGATCTGGATCTGCGCCTGCTTCATATTGGCTTTGAGGGCCAGGGCTTCGGAGGTGCGCACGCGAATCCGGTCTTCTTCGTTCTTGATCGCGATCTTGACTTTTTCCGATGCTTCGATCGCATTCGCCAGGTTACCGCGCATACTTTCGAGGGTCTGTTCGTGGATCGCCTTCTCTTTTAAGAACTGTTTGGCGAGTTCCCGATTGCCGCCCTGTATGGCGAGCGTGGCCTTGCGCTCGTACTCCGCAACCAGGCGCTCCTCGCTGTCGACAGCCTGCTGCAGATTGTTCTTCTGCGTGATGGCCTGAACGGCGAGCTCCCGGTTCTTAATCTGGTTCTCTTTCATCTCCCGGACGGCTTCGTTGATGATTATTTCCGGATTTTCCCACTTATCGAGGTTGCCGTTGATCAGCCCTTTTAGATAGCGGAAAAAGCGTGTAAACACGTTCATGACACCCAGTCTCCTTTTTGCGCGTGGCCCGATGCGGTCTGCGCGCCCTTGCATTCCTGAAAAACAGCAGCGTCTGCGAGCCGTCCAGTCCGGCGTCCCGCAGCGTCTTCCCCACGATATATAGATAGGCTGGGAACCGCTTCGGTTTCAGAATGCTTCCGATTGATAATGGACGCGCTAGTGTCACGTCATGCTGCCACAAGCAAACTTCGGATGTCAGGCTTCTGGCCTGTCATTATCACACTATTCGGGCAGGTTGTCAAAGATTCCTGCCTGCTTCTGTGCTCTCTGTAAATGGTTTTGCGTCACGAAGCCGGACTGCGTATTGAAACGCTCGGCTTTGCGTATAATCGCGTAGTGCAGAGCGCTAAAGGAAAGGAACACATGCGGAAACAGAGCCTTAAAATTCGCATTCTCGGCCTCGTTCTGCTGAGCGCAGCCGCGGCGTTCGGCCTCGAACAGCGCCTGATGCTGCCGCGCCCGGTCACCCCTGCCGAAGTCAATGCATTGCGTCTTCATACGCCCCCCGGTATGGCTGCGGTTCCCGGAGGGGAGTGCTGGCTCGGTTCTGACGACGAGGACGCCGATGAAGATGTGAAGCCGAAACGCCGCGTCCACGTCTCTTCCTATTATATAGATGTTCACGAGGTCACCAACGAGGAGTTCCGCCGCTTCGACGCGAATCATACGTTCATGTCCGGACTGGAAAAGCTCCCCGCCACCAATATCACCTGCGATCGGGCGGCCGCCTACGCAAAATGGGCAGGCAAGCGCCTGCCGACCGAGGCGGAGTGGGAGAAAGCGGCACGCGGGACGGACGGACGCCGCTATCCCTGGGGCGACATCTGGGACGCCAAAAAAGTCGCCCCGCGAGCGCGGCGCGGCAAAGAGAGCGCTCCGCCCTCGCCTCCCGCCAACGGCGGCAAGTTCTGCTTCCTCGGGCCGGCGCGGACGCAGCCCGTCGGGTCCGTGCCCTCCGGTATCAGCCCTTACGGCTGCACGGACATGGCGGGCAACGCCTGGGAGTGGGTACAGGGCAGCTACAACGGTAATCCCGACCAGCGCATTCTGCGCGGCGGCGCAGTCGGATACGGCGAACGCGCCTGCCGCACCTATAACCGCGCCATCGAGGGAGCCGGCGACACGTGAAACGATACCGGTTTTCGCTGCGCGAAAACACCCTGAGAGACCCGACGCCAGGAGGCCGGGGAGGAGAGACACCGCGATATGGAGCGACCAGAACAGAGTGAAGCAGAGCCCGATCCTCCGCAGTCGGGGCACCTGAGCGAGATGATGACGATGCGGCACTGGCTGTCTCTCCTGACAGTGGTGACGACTGTCCTGATGCTGGTCCTGTTTGTGGGCGTCTCAGTGCGCCTGCTCTCCTATATCGGCCATACGCTGCTGATCTTTGCGCTGGGTGGGCTGTTCGCCTACGCTTTTGCGCCCCTGGTCGAACTGGCGCGCTGGAAGCCGAACGGGCAAAAATCGCCGCGCTGGAGGGGTGTGCTGTGCGTCTATGCCGGGCTGTTCGCGATCCTGGCGGCAGGCGGCGTCCTTCTGGGCAGGCAGATGAACCATCAGCTGCAGCTGCTGGGCCGAGATCATACGAAGATCGAGGCACGCGGCCGCGAGAGACTGGCCCAGCTGGACGACTGGATGCTGGGGCACGGCCTGCACGTCAATCTGATCGACACCCTGAACCATCCGCCAGCGGGAATGAAGACCTGGGGAGAGGCGGTCGCAAAAAACGCGCTGGGGATTGTCGAAGGCCTCTCGAAATCGCTGGTCGAGGCGATCATCGTTCTGCTGATCGCGCTCTATTTCCTGATCTACAGCACAGAGATGCGCGAGACGATGAACCGCAATCTGCCCTCCCGCTTTCTGCCCTATGCCCAGCAGTGGCAGTCGGATGTCAATCGCATTCTGGGCGGTTTCGTGCGGGGACAGCTCGTGCTGGCAGTGGTCATGGGCATCCTGGCGGCGACGGCCTGCGCCCTGCTGGGGATCAGGTTCTGGCTGCTGATCGGGCTGTTTGTGGTCGCGGCCTCATTGATTCCGGTGTTTGGCCCGTATATCGGCGCGATCCCCGCGATGATCGCCGCCACGCTGACACCTGAAGGTCATTTTCTCTCCCCAGCGGTACGGGTCGTCACCATTCTGCTGCTCTTTATCGTCATCAACGAGGTCGGCTCGAAAGTCCTGTATCCCCGCCTGGTCGGCGCGGCGCTGGGACTTCATGAGGTGCTGGTGCTCTTCGTGCTGTTCGCAGGGCTGGAGGTCGGGCATATCTGGGGCGTCCTGTTCGCCGCACCCCTGACAGCGCTCACGATCGTCACACTGTCCCAGCTCTATCGCTTCTGGCAGGGGCACCCACCCGTTTCGCTCGCGCAGGTCGCGCAGCAAGGCGGCGTGGAAGCCAAACGTCACGGCACCCCCTAAATAACGATATCCCTTTTGAGGTTTCGGCAGGAACCAAGCAGGGCCTGCGGCGTAAGGAGCGTATGGATACTGTCAACGTGATTGAGATCAAGGGGGATCCTGCGCAGATCACCCCTCGCATTTTTCAGCTGGCCGCCGATATTCAGGACTGGCCTGCACTGCTGCCGCACTATCGCTATATGCACATCAGGGAACGGTCGGAACGCCATAAGCAGGCCGATTACGGTGCGTCGCGGGACGGTATCCCCGTCAAGTGGAGCGCGCGGCAGGAGCTGTTTCCGGAAACGAATCGTATCACCTTCGTCCATACGGCCGGGCTCACGAAGGGGATGTGGGTAGAGTGGAGACTGGACAAGCGGCCAGACGGTGTGCGTGTCTCTATCCGCCACAAGCTAAGCTATCGAGCGCCTCTGGTCGGCCCTCTGTTCGCGAAATATATCGTAGGGAGACTCTTTGTCGAGAATATCGCAGGCAAGACCCTGCGCTGTATCAAGACCAAAGTCGAAGCGGAGTATCCGGCGCAAAATCCGTAGCGCTGCACTGGCAAGGTACAGGAAAACAAGAGAGAGTGGCTGCCGCCTAGAT
>JAYTGR010000813.1:0-3574 GCA_043733205.1 Chthonomonadaceae bacterium | reverse complement strand
AGAGAATGCGTTGTGACTTTCCCTGTATTGCGCCGGACAGGAGGCCAGTCGCTGCAAGCGCCGCTCCTGCTGTTCTCCACCACATAAATTCTCTCCTTGGTTTGTGCCCCATCCTGTTATTCCCCAGTCTTTGTGCGGATCAGGGCGACGCGGTAGAAGAGGCTGCGGCGCAGGTGAAAGTCCCGGCCCTCCTGCAGGCCGAATGTCTGCGGCATAGCGCGGTATTCGGGGACGGAGTAGGCGCGCAGCACGGAGGCGGGGCCGTCGTGGCGGGTGAGGCGGTTCATTCCGGCCAGGGCGGAGACGGCCCGAAACAGGAACCATGCCGACCAGGCGCGGCGCAGATCGTTGACCAGCCAGCCGTGCCGCGCCACCCGCTCCATCTCCCGCAGTGCGATCACGCTCTGCTCGAAGCCGAAATGATGAAAGGCCAGCGAACAGAGAACATAGTCCACACTGCTGTCGGCAAAGGGCAGCCGGAACGCGTCGCCGCGCACCAGCCGAATGTCTGTTTCCGCGCCGACCTCTTCCTGTGCAAACCGCAGGATCGGCGGGCTGAAGTCGAGGCCGAGAATGCGGACGGGAACGTTCTCCCGCATCGCCAGGGCAACAATAGCCTTCGGCAGATCGCCGGACCCGGTGGCGACATCGAGAAATGTGACGGGCCGGCCTGCGAACGCCGGATCGGATTTCGCGGCGCGCAGCCAGATCTTCGCCTGCCGCACGACGACCGGGGTTCCGCCCAGAAAGCGATTGGCGCGCTGTACATCGGTCATACTGGCGCGAAAATCGGGATAGGGCTGGTCTTCGTCGTCGATCAGTTCGGGTTCGTCAATGCGCTCGGGTGTGTCCCAATCCAGCAGGCTTTTCAATAGTTTGTTCCGCTTATCCACGCGTGTGGAGTTCTCAGGAAGTGACAGAGCTGGTATCGCACCCTGTCGGCTCCTGTCGAAATGAACTTTCGACACGAAGACAGCGTACACCTGTGTAGTCAGACAAATTAATGATAGGATATAAGCATTCCTGTTTCTCGGATCCTTAACAGAGCAGGCGGAGGCAACATTGCAGGCATTTGGAAGCTTAACAGAGCGGCGGCGTGTGGTCGTCACCGGTATTGGAGTGATTACCCCGATTGGGGTCGGGGTCGATGGTCTGCGGGCCGGGCTGCGCAGCGGGCAGTCGGCGGTCCATACGATCACGGCCTTCGATACGTCTCACTTCGTGACGCATATTGCGGCGACGGTGCAGGATTTCGACCCGATGCCTTATCTCGACGGCAAGAAGCTGAAACGCCTGGACAAGTTCTCCCAGTTTGCGGTCGCGGCCGCCAAAATGGCCGTGCAGGATGCCTGTCTCGACCTGGATCGGGAAGATCGCAACCGGGTCGGTGTCTGCCTGGGCACCGCGCTGGGGGGTATCTCCTTCGCGGAAGAGCAGTACCCGAAGTTTTTGGCGCAGGGGCCGCATGGCGTCAATCCTATGCTCGCGCTCAGCGTCTTCAATGGGGCTGGATCGTGCAATGTCGCCATAGAACTGGGCGTCAACGGTCCGGCTACGGCCAACGGCGACTCCTGCGCCTCGTCCCCAATCGCCATCGGCCACGCGGTCGATATGATCCGTGCCGGCCGCACCGACATTATGCTGGCAGGCGGCTCGGAAGCCCCGCTCTCGCCGCTCTGTTTTGGCGCTTTCGCCATCATTCGGGCGATGAGTCAGCGTAACGACGATCCAGAGTCCGCCTCCCGGCCGTTCGACAAGGGCCGCGACGGCTTTGTCATGGCGGAAGGCGCGACCATGCTGGTTTTGGAAGAGTTCGGCCATGCCCAGGCACGCGGCGCACAGATCTACGGCGAGATTCTGGGCCACGCCTGCACCAACGACGCTTTCCACATGACGCAGCCCCGGCCGGACGGCACGCAGACCGCGCGCTGTATGCGCGACTGCCTGCGCGAAGGCGGCATCACGGCGGAGCAGGTGGACTACATCAACGCCCACGGCTCCAGCACCCCGCTCAACGACAGTTCGGAGACGACAGCCATTAAGAGCGTGTTCGGCGAGGCGGCCTATCGCATTCCCATCAGCGGCACCAAGGGCGCGCATGGGCATGCACTGGGCGCGACAGGCGCGTGGGAAGCGGCGATCAGCCTGCTGGCCCTGCACGACGACTGGCTGCCGCCGACGCTCAATCTTGCCACGCCGGACCCGGCCTGCGATCTCGACTATATCCCCGAAACGGTTGGGCGCTCAAAGCATGTGAACTATGTTCTGTCCAACTCGTTCGGCTTTGGAGGCATCAACGCCTGCCTGCTGTTCGGACGCGTCTAGGCCGCCGGATCTGCCCCATGAAGAGCCTCCCGCAGAATCGCAGTGTCTCGCCTCCCATGCATCCGATCTTCGGGCATATGCTCGCTTTTCGGAAAGATGCTCTGGGGTTTTTGACGCATTGTGCCCGCCACTATGGCCCTGTCGTGCCTCTGCGCATGCTGCACAGGTCCGCTTTTCTGCTGCTCGACTCCGCAGACATAGAGCGCGTGCTGGTCACAGACCAGAAGGATTTCAAAAAGCCGGAGTGGCTTCACACCGCCGCCGTGCGCCGCGCCCTCGGGAATGGACTGGTCACGTCGGACGGAGAGGCGTGGCGACGGCAGCGTTATGCCTGTCAGCCCGCCTTTCAGCCCCGGCGCATGGAGCATTACGGAGCCGTGATTACGGCGATCGCGGATCGTGCGCTCGCAGACTGGCAGCCGGGGCAGACGCGCCTGCTGCAGCAGGACATGGCGCACCTCGCTCTGCAGGTCGTCGCCCAAACGCTCCTGGATGTGGAGGAGACGGGCTGGCCGGAAAAGGCGGGCGCGGCACTGGACATGCTGATGACCCGCTTCACGGCGCGGCGCAGCCTCTTCGGGATGATCCCCCTGCCCACCAGCCGTGCTGAAAGACAGGCGGAGCGTCAGCTGGATCAGGTCGTGGAAACGCTGCTAAGCCGGCATTCAGAGCGTCCGGAGGCAGGGCCTCTCGACCCGAAACAGGCGGATATGCTCTCGGTCTTAAGGGGTTCTGCGGCGGCAGGAGGAGAAGGAATGACCGGTCCTGCCCTGCGCGGACAGGTGAAGACGTTTCTCTCGGCAGGCAATGAGAGCTCCGCGCTGACACTGGTCTGGGTTTTTCTGCTCCTTGCCCGCACTCCGGAGGCAGAAACCGCGCTGGCCCAAGAGCTGGAAACGACGCTTCAGGGCCGGCCTCCCGCCTATGCCGACCTGCCCCATCTGCCTTACACGCGGGCGATCGTGCAGGAGACCCTGCGTCTCTATCCGCCCGTCTGGATGACAGGACGGCAGTCCCTGCGCCCCTGCGAGATCGGCGGGTTCCGGGTTCCGGCTGGCGCGCTGATCATGACCAGTCAGTGGGCGGTCCAGCGTCTGCCGCAGTACTTTTCCTGCCCCGACGCCTTTCGCCCTGAACGCTGGCTCAACGGGGAGACCACAGACCTGCCGCGTTTCGCCTATTTCCCGTTCGGGGGCGGCCCGCGGATCTGCATAGGTCAGAACTTCGCGCTGGTCGAAGCGGTTCTGCT
>JAYTGR010000812.1:0-1119 GCA_043733205.1 Chthonomonadaceae bacterium | reverse complement strand
CGGGAGTGCCGTACACGTTCCGCCTGACGCTCAACCACCTGACGACCAATGGCGCGATCCTGGACAACCAGGCGACCTACAACAACTTCGATCCTGCGCTGAACCCCTACAACGGTATGTTCCGGGACAACACCAAAGCTACGCCCGACCTGATCGTCGTCAACACGATCACGGGAGATGTCGTCGGAACCTGGGAAAACAGCAACGGAACGGGAGCGCTGCAGGCCGGCCCCCAGAACCCGGTTCCTTTCGAGGCGTCCAGTGGCACAGTCACGCTGAACAAGACGTACGTCGAGAACAACGCGCTGCAGTCCGCCAATCTGCGCTGTCTCTACCGGGCGTCGAAGGACTGGGGTATGCAGATGCAGAAGGCTGCTGCGCACTATCTGCCCGGAACCGTGCAGGCGGATGTCGATTTCCGGCACTATCTGGTCGCTCCTGCCGGCTCCTCGAACCCGACGCGCATCTACTTTGCGCCCTGTGACGGCGGCAAGAGCGTCATCCTGGGCCAGTACTACGATCTGTCGCTGGCGGGCACGGCGAACGCGAACACTCCGATCAGCAACGAAGTCTATCAGATCGTCAGCGATCCGGCACTGCTCGACAGCTTCAACCTGCCGTATATCGACACGCAGTCGAAGCATCCTTCCTTTACCGGTTTTTCCGCTACACAGACCGGGCTGGCGGTGCTGAATGTGCAGGGTGTCTCGGTGAAGTCGCGGGTGGCCTGGCGGGCCGGTTCGCGCTGGCGTAAACTCGACAACGACACCATTCTTGCCGCGACGCCGCTTAAGTAAGTCGATCCCAGGAACTGCGAGGCATACACAAGCCATGAGAGCGATAACACAACCGAATGAGAGTGCCGAAGATCGACTGCGGCCTGTAAATCTGCGGGTCCGGCCCGGCTTTACGCTGATAGAACTGCTGGTCGTCATCGCGCTGACAGCGATTCTGCTGACGGTGATCTTTGTCCCGCTCGTCAACACCTACGCCCTGACGAGCAAGGCCGATACGCAGATCCTGAGCCAGTCGAGCGCGCGGTCCGCTCTGAGCTACCTGACCAATCGACTCTCGAACGCCGATTTCGTCTACGACAACGCCGTCACGACGCAGACCAAT
>JAYTGR010000811.1:0-9649 GCA_043733205.1 Chthonomonadaceae bacterium | reverse complement strand
ATTCGGGACCGCCGGGAAAGGGCTGCTAGAAACCATGCCGACGTAGAATTTTGCGCAGAGTGATCAGGCAGCGCGCACGCTTTGGGCCGACGGCCCCCTCCGCAATGTCGAAGAGATGCGCTATTTCCGCGTAAGAAGGTTTGGGGTCGGTCTGATAGAGCAGTATGAGCAGGCGATGACAGCTCTCTCCCAGCTCTTCCATCGCGATGAGAACGGTCTGTTCTGCTTCCAGAGCCAGCAGGGATTCCAGGGGCAAGGGATCGGACGAGGGACTCAGGTCGATCGGGGTCGTTCCATCTTCCGCCTCCATCTCCGTAAACGATGCGGTGCGCTTCCTCTCGCGCAGCACACGCAGACATTCCCACCGAGTCGTCGTTGTCAGCCAGCCTGCGAGGTTGAAGTCGCCGGTCAGCTTTTCGAGGTTGTTCATGAGCAGCAGGCAGACATCCTGAAAAACGTCGGCGCAGTCTTCCTTCGAGAGACCTGCTCGCAGCGTAATGTTGTAGATGAGACGTTCATATCGCAGGATGAGTCTGTCCCATGCTTGTCTGTCTCCGTTAATACAGGACTGAATGAGGGACTTATCCGATGGGTTTAACACATTTTTATCCTATATTGGGGTACTGCCAGGACAAAGCGAGCCCTGTCGTGGGCGAATCGACTGGTCTCTTATAGCTTACCCGGTAAATCCGTCCGATACGCCTGAGCAGCGCAAGCCACTTGTGTTGCCGACAGCACGTAGGGTACACTACCAGGAGCGGCATTTCAACAATCGCATTTATGTGCGCCTCCGATTTTACTGTCCTCGCACAGCGAACACAATTCATGTGAACAGTTGACTTATGCTCCTAATTGCCACAAACGCATGGCTGTAAAAATCCGCGCGTTTGCAGGCGATCAATAACTGAAAAGGACGGTATTCGACTGTGGAATTGAAGGAAAAAAGGCGCAAGTATATCGGCGTTGGCGGAGACGACGTTCCTTCCCTCGGCGTTCTCGAAGGGGACATTCTGCGTCTGCTGTGGGATGCGGGCGAGCCGCAATCCTCTGTGCAGGTCTACGAAGCCATGCACTATTCGCGGCGTGCGGAGAAACGCGAGATGCAGTCGCCCTCTACCATTGCTGTAACCCTGAGCCGCATGGTGGAAAAGGGCCTGCTGACCGTCGAGCGCAGACCGAAAGGCGGCAAAGGCTACTATGGGCCGACCAGAACGAGGGCCGAGGTCGTTGCCGGCGTTATGGACGATGTGGCCCGCCGCCTGACTGGACAGACGGTCGGCTTCGTGCTGTCGCAGATGAAACCGGGCACGGAGCCACAGGCAAACTCCGGCCTGCAGGATCTCGTCAAGGAGCTGCACCGCCGTCAGGCGGAGGACAATACGTTCGTCTCTTATGAGATGGAGAAGTACTGACCGATCTGCTGCGGTTTTTCGAACGGCAGCCTGTCCCTTTGCGTCTCCGGACAAGCGGGAGAACGCTGTCCGGAGACGCTGTGTTTCTGGATGTTCAGACAGCCGCGTCCCTGTCCAGGCCGCCTTCCTGAGGAGGGCGGCATCAGCGGCAGCAGGGCTTTGCGGTCGAAGCGACCGTCTGATCGCTGGTGAGCTTGAAATCGCCGAGATTGGCGTTTACGCCCTCGTAGTGCAGCGTGTTGCCCAGGCGGTCCTTGTAGTCGAATCGAGTGGTCTTGGCTTTTATAAAACGAGGCACCGGCCACGTGGTATTGTTTTCGACGATAATCGGGTTTCTGCCGTCTCTGCCGATGAGAATGTCGGCGGCAATGGCGGATGTGTCGCCAAACCCGATTTTAAAATGCCGTGGATCGCTCTCCGCAACAATCGTGGTCCAGGTGAAGGCCCGCCCGCCGGAGGAGGCGCCGCCTTTGCTGAAGACGGCGAGCGCCAGTTTTTCCAGAGCGGCACGCTGCGTGGGGGCTGCACGCGCATCGAGATAGCCCATCGCGCCCTTCTCGGCTTCTCCTCCCCCGAACACCAGTCCATCCAGGTTCACGCCGGCGTACCGCGCGGTTTTGAGCCGATAGGCATAGACCGTGTGGCAAAAATCGTTGGAGGGAGGCTGCCCAAAGTTACAGGGGCATGGCACACTGCACGAGCAGACCTCCAGCAGAGTGCCCGTCGCCTGCCACAGCGGAGCGGCAGGTTTCGGCGTTCCGCCCTGCGGTCCGCAGAGCAGTCCCCACCCCAGCAGCAATGCCGTTCCGAAGCGGTCCATTTTATGCTCCTTCTCCCGGTTATCATTCCCTGCTGATTTAGTATAACGCGCCCACTCGGCAATGTCAAATCGGCCCACAGACAGACACGAATGACAGCGTTTTCGAATTCCAGGCAGGAACCGCGTTCCTTCTGGCGAAATAGAGCAGTGGTAGAATGCTCCATCGTTTCCTGCGCAGAGCAAGGAAGGCGGCGGCCGATGACGATGCCCCACAAAATCTGTCCTCGATGCGGCCAGCCGGCGGTGCTGGCCATGACCCAGTGCCGCCGGTGCGGCTGCGTCTACACGCCCGGCCCGCCGGCCGCGTCCGTATCTCCCGCTGCGCCGAATTCCGGCGAGATGCCGCGCGCGCAGCGGACGGCACGGCAGCGCTCCAGCGCCGCCATGCTGATCGTTCTGGTACTCGGTCTGTTTCTGTTCGGTGCGATCGTGCGCAGCGGCAGGCATGTCGATTTTGCTGCCGGAAGAATGCCGGGAGGTTCTGCCCTGAACTCCGGGCCGGCAGACTCGGCTTCGCCCCCCGGCAGCCTTTCGCTCTTCGTGGAGAGCGAAAGCCGACAGGAGATGCCGGCGCTGACCTTTCGCAATCTGGCGATCGGCACGCTGACGCTGACTTTACGAGACCGTTACGGCCATGTCTACCGCGCCTCCAGCAGTCAGGAGGAACTCGCCTCTCTGCAGGTTCCTGCAGGCGACTACTCGGTATCGATAGAGAACGATAACTCTCTGATTCGCTCCAACTGGGGAGACGCTTCTTTTCGCAAATTCAAATCGTATCACGCGGATTTCGTGATAGGGCACTCCAATAGGCGTATTCATCTGGGAGACTGACGCACTCCCCAATCTCATAGGGACGGTGGCATGAAGAGAATTTTCGGGGTCTTGTTCGCGCTCTGTGTACTGGTCTGCGGAACGGCAGGTCAGGCGACGGCACAGAAGGGGTTTGTGAAACTGTTCGACGGCACGACGCTGACCGGCTGGAAACTGGTCGGGGGCTACGGGCCGGGCTATGTCCCGAAGGACGGCATCCTGGTCTGCCCGGCCGACGGCGGCGGCAACCTGTTCACGGAAAAAGAGTATTCGGACTTCGTATTCCGGTTCGATTTCCAGCTGGAACATGCCGCCAACAACGGGATCGGCATCCGCGCGCCCTACGAGGGCGATGCCGCCTACATGGGCATGGAGTGCCAGATCCTCGACGACAGCGACCCGATGTATGCCCACCTGGAGCCGGGGCAGTACCATAGCAGCGTCTACAAGGTTATTCCGGCCAAACGCGGTTCGGAGAAGCCCGTAGGGCAGTGGAATCATGAGGAGATCACGGCGATCGGGCGGCATATCAAGATCGTCGTCAACGGCATGGTTACGGTCGATGGCAGCCTGAACGACGTCACGAGCCCGGAGACCCTGGCGCAGCATCCCGGCATGCTGCGCGCGATGGGTCACGTCGGTTTTCTCGGCCACGGCCCCAGCGGCTGCGCATTCCGTAATATCTACATCAAAGACCTGTCGAAGCCGGAAAAAGAGAACAAGGCTCCGGACGGTTTTACCGCACTCTTCAACGGCAAAGACCTGAAGGGCTGGAAAGGCCTTGTCGGCAATCCGGTCAGCCGGGCAAAGATGGCCCCCGAGCAGCTTGCGGAAGCGCAGAAGAAGGCGGATGCCGCCGCCCTCCAGCACTGGCTCGCCGTCAGCGGCGTCATCACCTACGACGGCAAAAACGACAACCTCTGCACCGCGAAAGACTACGCCGATTTCGAGATGCTGGTCGACTGGAAGATCACCCCGAGCGGAGACAGCGGCATCTATCTGCGCGGCAGCCCGCAGGTGCAGATATGGGATCCCGAGCATCACCCGAACCGCAATGCGCAGGAGATGGGCGAGGGCTCCGGCGGCCTCTACAACAACGAGAAAAATACGACGCACCCCAGCCACCGCGCCGACAAACCCGTCGGCGAATGGAATCGCTTCCGCATCCTCATGGTCGGAGACCGTGTGACGGTCTACCTGAACAACGAACTGGTCGTGCAGAATGTCCAGATGGAAAACTACTGGGAGCGCGGCAAGCCGATCTATCCGACCGGACAGATCGAACTGCAGCACCACACCACCCCGCTGGAGTTCAAGAACATATACATTCGCGAGATTCATCCCAAATAGGAGTTCCCTATGCGAACCGGAGTTTTCTTCCCTTTCCTCTCTTGGGCGGCGCTCCTGGGAGCCGTTCTCTGCGCCGCGCAATGTGCGGCGCAACAGAGCGTGATTCCGGTTTGGCCAGGCATTGCGCCGGGGTCGGAGAACGCGACACAGAAGGAAGTGGCCTATCTGAACGGTGCGCAGAAAATGGTTCGCAATGTTGTATCGCCTACACTAACGGCCTATCTTCCCGACCGGGCCAAAGCCAACGGCACCGCTGTCGTGATCTGCCCTGGGGGAGGATTCCATTTCCTCTCTTGGGACAGTGAGGGCACAGAGGTCGCGAAGTGGCTGCAAGCGCGCGGTGTCGCCGCCTTCGTGCTCAAATACCGCACCATCGACACCGGGGCCACCGCGCCGGAGTTTCAGCGGCATCTCGACATCCTGTTCGGCAGAAAATCTGAGGACGGCAAAGAGGTCGTCCAGACTCCTGCTGAGGAAGCGGAGCGCAAAGCCATGCCTTCGCTGGCCTCAGCAGACGGCAGGCAGGCCCTCAAGGTCGTGCGGCAGCGGGCAGCCGAGTGGGGCATTGCGCCCGACCGTATCGGCATCCTCGGCTTCTCTGCGGGCGGCGCGGTCACGATGGGCGTCGTCATGGAGCACGACGCGGACAGTCTTCCCAATTTCGCAGCCCCCATCTATGGCGGCGGCACAGGAGGCGCGTCTATTCCTGCCGACGCCCCTCCCCTCTTCATCCTGGCCGCCAACGACGACGTGGGAGCTTCCGTCGGCAGCGCCCGCCTCTATTCCGAGTGGAAGACCGCCGGGAAGTCGGCGGAACTGCATATCTATTCCAAAGGCGGGCACGGCTTCGGGATGAACAAACGAGGTCTGCCAGTGGACAGCTGGATAGAGCGATTCGGTGACTGGCTCGATGTCCAGGGCCTTCTCAAGCCAAAATAGACGTCCCTTTGAACCGTGACAACTCCCCGGCGTAGACGCCGGGGCTTCTCTCCTGTTAAAAAATGGCGTATCCGCCGGGGCCGAGGAGGGCATCGAGGAGTTTGAGGAGACCGCCCATGAGCAGGTCGCCCAGGATGAGGCCGAGCGCCACACCGCGCATGAGGCGGAAGCCCCTGCTCCCGCCGAACCGCAGAATCAGCGTCTTGCAGGCCCAGCCTAGAAAGATCGAGAACAGCATCTTGTTGGCGTAGCCGACCTGAAGTGTGCCGGTCAGCGCATAGCCGAGCGGATGCAGCGGCCAGCCGGGAAAACGGATGCGGGCGAGGGAGAGGGCAAGCGTGACGCCCATGCCGATCAGGAGGCCGAAGGCAGAGCCGGGCGTCGGCTGAATGGGACTCAGCAGGCGGGAGGAGAGCTGTCCTACCGCCGTAGTGGGCACCACGTTTGCGGTCATCATCAGCCCATCGCTGTTGGGGGAGAGCGACAGCGCGCCATGCCGATAGAACTGCGTCAGGGCGGCGGGAGTCCCAACAATCAGCGCCAGCACCACGGCTGTCAGCAGCAGGAGATAGAAGCGGCCCTGCGGAAAGCCCGTGGCATCCCGGATTTTACCGGTTTGAAACAGGGCGGGCGCGAGCATCTGCCGGGTGTCGCGCAGATGCTGGACATGCAGTGTCAGGCGTGTCAGAGCGACGGGCGCCAGCGCCCCCGTTCCTGTCAGAGAGAGGATCAGTTTGTCCGGCAGAATCGGCGCGAGGATCCACGTGACCCCACCCTCCGCCATCAGCCGGCTCAGCACCAGCGCCACCGCAAAGTAAAACCCGAAAAACAGCACGCTGAACCAGAACGGCAGCCCCGTCGCCACACACCAGGCCAGCACCCCCCCCGTCCCTCCCAGAAACCCCACCAGGAAAACTCGGCTTGTGCCGCCTCCTGTCTCCGCCGCCTCCTTCACCGCTTCTCTGCCCCGGCTCCTGCCCGGAAACGCGATGTGACGCAGATGGCCGCGCGCGTTCCAGACAAGCAGCGCGGCGAGGACCAGAAACGCCCCGGCAGACTGCTCTTCGATGTAAGGCGGCATGGCGCGCACTCCGCCTGCCGCACCGTCGTTCCATCCCGCCGTCGCCGCCATCAGCTGCTCGGCTTTGTTCAGCACCAGAAAAAACCAGACGCTGAACGTCACATCGGTGGGAGCCAGGAAGGTCAGGCCGATAAGCAGGGGATAGAGGTTTACATAGAGCGGGCGCAGGCTGGTCCAGGGCGGGGCGCTGACGAGCGTCGAGACATCATTAAAAAAAGGCACACAGGGAATATCGGGGAGATAGGCATGGGCGACGCCGAAGCCATGCAGCAGCAGTGGGAAGGCCATTCCAAACGCGACCATCTGGCGCAAGAGCAGACCGTCTGCAGCCGACGAAGCAGGCCGCAGCGCTTCGAGCGGCAGGGCGACCAGCGGAAAGGCGAGCCGCTCGTTCTGCACCCAGACGCGCTCGAACAGGGCGCACAGACAGACGTTGGCGACGAGAAACGGCAGCAGGAACAGGCTCCAGGCCGCCAGCGGACGCAGCCAGAACTGCCATGGCACCGCAACGCCATAGCCCTCGAAGAAGTGACTGACCGCCGCTTTGTCCTTCACCGCCAGCCAGTCGGGCACGTTCTGCGCCAGCGCCGTCGTTACCGCCCCGCCCCGCGCATAGTAGGCGGAGCCGACCAGCGAAGTCAGCAAGGGATGCAGCATGCCCCGCCCCGCCACCATGTTCGCCGCAAGCCAGACAGCCAGCACGACCAGCAGTTCCGGCCGCGTCAGCAGCGGCTCCCGCCTCCCAATCCGCGCCAGCAGTGCATTGACACCAAAAAGCAGGCCCCACTCTATGCAGGCAGCCAGCGGCGGAAACGGCCCGGCGACCATCGTGCCCCCGACGACCATATCGCTCCACTGCACAAACAGCGTCAGCGGCACAACGCCCAGGAGGGCAATGCAGACAACGCGCATTCGCGCCACCGGAAGCGACGATGCAGAGGCTATGTCCGAGGCGGTCTTGACGTTCGACATTACGCAGGGCAGGTTCTGCACCGGCCCAGCAAACTCCTCCCATGCCGAAGCAGGCAGGCAGGAGAAGAGAACAGAAACCCGATCCGCCTTTTTCCTGTTCTGGTATAATATAAGTGATGACAACCATTGCGCAAACGGGACGGGCCACCGACTGGCCCGAGTTTCATTTTCAGGTAACAGAACGGTCGGAGGAGAGCCGCGTTTCCGCGCGGTGCGGTGTTTTGACACTGCCTCACGCGGCTGTCGAGACGCCGGTTTTTATGCCGGTCGGCACGCAGGCGACCGTCAAAGCCATGACGCCCGGCGAACTGCGGGAGATTGGGTTCGGGCTGATCCTCGGCAACACGTACCATCTTCACCTGCGCCCAGGGGAGGAGCTGATCGCGCGGGCGGGCGGGCTTCACCGATTCAGCGGCTGGGAAGGCGCAATGCTGACCGACAGCGGCGGGTTCCAGGTGTTCAGTCTGAGCGGTCTGCGGCGCATCGGGGCGGACGGGGTGCAGTTTCAGTCTCATATCGACGGCTCCAAGCATGAGTTTACGCCGGAGAGCGTCATGCGGATCGAGCGGGATCTCGGGGCCGACATCATCATGGCCTTCGACGAGTGCGCTCCTTATCCGTGTACCTACGAATACGCCGTGGAAGCGATGGAGCGCACGCACCGCTGGGCAGAACGCTGTCTGGAGGCTCATAACGGTTTTGACAGGCGCGCGGCAGGCGGATGGCCGCAGGCGCTTTTCGGCATCGTGCAGGGCGGCGTGCATCGGGATCTGAGAGAACAGAGCGCACAGTTTCTCGCAGGTCTGGATCTGCCGGGCTACGCGGTCGGCGGCCTGGCTGTCGGGGAAGCGGCGGAGCAGCGCAATGAATCGATCGCCTGGACGACCGCCCTCCTGCCCCTCGACAAACCCCGCTACCTGATGGGAGTCGGCACCCCGCTCGACATCCTGGACGCCGTCGAGCGCGGCATCGACATGTTCGACTGCGTCCTGCCGACCCGCAATGCGCGCAATGCGCAGGTCTTTACCTCGGAAGGGGTGCTGAACCTGCGCAACGCCAGGTTCGCAGAGGATTTCGGGCCGATAGACGCTCTGTGCGGCTGCCCGGTCTGTGCCCGCCATACCCGCGCCTATGTCAAGCATCTGTTTAAGGCGAACGAGATCCTCGGGCCGCGTCTGACGACCTATCACAACCTTTACTTCTATCATAGGCTGATGGCGGATATCCGCGCAGCCATCCGTGCCGACCGCTTCCGCGCGTTCCGCGACGAATTTACGCGGCGCTATCGGCAGACCCCGGAAACCGTCGAAGGAGACGCGAACGAATGAGTGAGACGAAGGAAGTGCTTGTTAAAGATCGTGTTGCCGCCGCGCCCCTGAACGGCAAATCGAGCGGCGGCGCGCCCGCCGCCCCGGCCACCGCGATCGATCCCATTCATGCTGCGGAGTTCGCGCATTCGGCGGTCGTGCTGCGCGACGTTCGCAGCAGCGCGAAGGTGCGCGCCTATATAGAGAAGGCCAACGAACAGATGCGCGAAATCGGCTATTCCGAACACGGCCTGCGCCATGCCGCGCTTGTGGCCGCCATCGCCCGCAACATCTGCCTTGGCCTCGATCACGATGCCCGCACCGCCGAACTTGCCGCCATCGCCGGCTACCTGCACGACATCGGCAACTGCGTTCACCGCATCTACCACCCGCAGATCGGCGCAACGATGGCCTTTCAGCTGCTGGATCGAATGGGGATGGATGCGGCGGAAATCGGAACCGTTATCGGCGCGATCGGCAACCATGAGGAGCCCGAAGGAGTGCCCATCAACACGATTACGGCAGCGGTCATCATCGCGGATAAGTCGGATGTCCACTTCACCCGTGTGCAGAACCCCGATCCGACGACTTACGACATCCATGACCGGGTCAATCACGCGGTTCAGAAGTCCCGCCTGGTCGTCGACAAAGCCGCCATGACCCTCACTCTCGACCTCGTGATCGACATCAAAGAAGCGACGCTCATGGAGTACTTCGAGATCTTCGTCATCCGCATGATCATGTGCCGCAAAGCCGCCGTAAAACTCGGCTGCCGTTTCTGCCTGATCGTCAACGGAGTGGAGCTGTAACTTATGAAAGCTGTCCTATGCCTCGTCCTGCTGTGTCTTCAACTGGCGGCTTCTGCGCAGCAGACCGCCCTGCCGGGAGCTTCAGACGGCCCCTGGCAGGCGGAAATCCATCCCGTGACGTTCGACTTCGTGGCCACAGGCGCGCCGCA
>JAYTGR010000810.1:0-9665 GCA_043733205.1 Chthonomonadaceae bacterium | reverse complement strand
GTTCTAGTGAAAGAGCGGTTCACCAGTCGACGACTGCGTGTTCCCTCGCACACGACGTGTCTTTTCAGCACTCCCCGACAGAGTTGTCTACGCTGTTTATCTCCTCACCGGCCCCATAGCCGCGTCCTCACTTTCATAACTCGTTACTTGTCGGTCAGGCCAACCTGAAGGAGACGCCCCGTATGAACACCGGAAATCGTGGTTTCACGCTCATCGAACTGCTCGTCGTCATCGCCATTATTGCGATTCTCGCCGCCATCCTCTTCCCTGTTTTCGCACAAGCCCGTGAAAAAGCGCGTCAGACCTCCTGTCTGAGCAACGGCAAACAGATCGGTTTTGGTCTCGCCATGTATGTGCAGGACTACGATGAGACCATGCCGACAGGGCTGCCGCACACCGCCAGCATCAACGGCGGGGTCGCGTCCAGCGACTACTGGTCCCGGGAGCCTTACGATTCCCAGCTCGCGCCATATCTCAAAAACGACGGCATCTTCAACTGCCCCAGCGCTCCCAATGCGATCGCCAGCGTGGCTCCCGCCGGTATCCCCATGTGAGACGGCAAGTACATCAAATAACCCGAAACCCCGCGCGTGGGAGTATGTGGGATCGATCCGAACGGCGCAGGCGAGCGGCGCGCCCGACCCCAACACTGGGATGAGCAACAGTTATGATCTGGGCGACCCGCCCGTCGGTCACGCGCTCGCGGCGATCGATCAATCCGCAGATACGATCGCGCTCACCGAGAACTGGACCGCAACCTCCGCCAACTACCTGGGCAGTCCCTACGGATCCACCTTCATCGACTGCGACTACAACGGCTTCCCCGGCCGCAATGTCCCCGCACAGTCCCCTGCCGATAAGATGCTGTCGACCTGCGGAGCCAATACGCCCAGCAGAGGCCACACGGGCTTCTTCAATGTAATCTATGCCGACAGCCATGTCAAGAACACGAACTGGTCCCAGATCCGCACCAACGACTTCTTCAAGTTCAAACTCTCGAAGCCGACACAGACCTACAGCCCCTAGCCAGTACGTCCCTATGCGCCCGGACACTCCTGTTCCGGACAAGCGCGTATACCCTGGCAAATGTTCGCCCCGCAGAACCGCTGTTTTCAGCATTTCTGCGGGGCAAAGTTCTGCTGACGGCCTCGGATCGGCTCACGGACGCAGGATGGCTTCCCAGATCACTTCGCGGATTCCATTGCAGCCGCGGAGAGTATGGGCGATGACCTCCTTCTCGTGTTCCAGACTGATTTCCGGGTGAGAGCGCAGGTGCGTGAGTTCACCGCGCAGATAGACGACCCCGTGCATGACGCGGACATCCAGCTGCGTTGAATCCACGTACCGACGGGTGATCTGCGCCCGAACGGCTCGGGTCGCATCGACATCGATGACAGGCATAGCGGAAACTCCTTTTCCCAAACTGCTGCGTGGCCCGGCAGGCCCGAAATGTTCGGCCTGCATGTGGTTCCTTTTCTGTCCGGCTGCATAGGCTCCTGCTCACACTCCAGCGGCGAAGCGCTCCTGAGTTCCGGCGGCGGATCGCGGCTGAGGCGTTTTCCTCTTCTTTGCCACGCACTTTTGCCAGGCAATGCGATTACAGCCGACCACACTCTGCTCTTTAGACGTCGCTCGCTGCGATTCCGCTGCGCTATTTTTACGCTGTGTCCTGCATCTTTTCTCCAGGGCAACTAGTCTCTGGAAACCTTATGGTGTATAATGTTCGCATCTCGCCCGCGCCTCCTGTGAGTGCGCCGGACACTAAGGAAAGAACCCGATGTCGGACCGTTCGGAATTCGATGCGCAGTTTATGCCCCCTGTGGAACTGCAGGAGTCCTGGAACCGTGTTCCTGCGATTGTCAAACTGGGTCACCCGGCGCTGCGCCGCCCCGCCCCCGCCGTCACGCGCGTCACGGTGGAGACACGCCGCCTGATCGAGCACATGACCGTCACGATGAGGCAGGCGCGCGGCCTTGGCCTGGCTGCGCCACAGGTCGGTGTCTCCACCCGTATTTTAATCTACGATGCCGGGGAAGGCCTGCGCGTTCTGATCAATCCGAAAATCATGGGCATGAAAGGGAAACAGCTGGACCCACCGGAGGGCTGTCTCTCGATTCCAGGGCTGACCGGGGTTGTGGAACGCGGGCAGGAGCTGCGTGTCAAGGGTTTTGACGCGCGCCTGCGCCCCGTCTCGATTCGGGCCACCGGCCTGGAGGCCCGTGTCCTCCAGCATGAGATCGACCACCTCGACGGCATTCTGTTCATCGACAGGGCGGCACCGGAGACGCTGGAATGGTCGGTCGACGGGGATGATGAGGACGAGGACGACGCAGACGGCGAGGAAGAGGAAGAGCTGCCGGAACAGCGGAAAGCGTCCGGCAAAGAGACGGCAGAACGATGACTTCACGCCGATTACGAACAGTGTTTTTCGGCACGGCAGATTTTGCGGTGCCTGTGCTGATGGCGCTTTTAGAGGCAGGACATGAAGTGCTGGCGGTAGTGACCCAGCCGGACAAACCGCAGGGGCGAGGAATGCAGGTGACCGCCTCTCCGGTAAAACGGGCAGCAGAGCGGCACGATCTGCCGGTCCTGCAGCCGCGTCGAGTCCGTTCGGCTGCATTTATCGCGAAGATGCGCGCACTGGCGCCGGACGTGCTGACACTGGCTGCCTTCGGCCAGATCGTGCCTCAGGAGCTGCTCGACCTGCCGCCGCTCGGCCCGATCAATGTGCACGGTTCGCTGCTGCCGAAATACCGCGGTGCGGCTCCCATCCAGCGCGCCGTTATGGCAGGTGAAACCGAGACCGGCGTGACAACCATGTGGATGGATGCCACCCTCGATACCGGCGATATGCTGCTGGCGCGCGCACTTCCTATCGCTCCGGAGGATACGGCAGGCACGCTCTTCGCGAAACTCGCGGCCCTGGGCGCAGACCTGCTGATAGAGACCTTGAACGGCCTGGCAGTCGGAACTCTGCCACGCCGCTCCCAGGATCCGGCCGAGGCGACCTTTGCACCGGCCCTTACCCCCGACGACGGCCTGCTCTCCTGGACCGATTCGGCCCGCTCGCTGCACAATCGTATTCGGGGCGTCAGTCCGAAGCCGGGCGCTTTCGCCGAAATCGCCGGACGCCGCGTGAAGATCTGGGCGTCTCATACCGCCCCCGATCCCGCAGAGCCTTCGCCTCCC
Source organism: Chthonomonadaceae bacterium (assembly GCA_043733205.1). Classification (GTDB taxonomy): domain Bacteria; phylum Armatimonadota; class Chthonomonadetes; order Chthonomonadales; family Chthonomonadaceae; genus JANXLO01. The sequence goes on along the minus strand of JAYTGR010000810.1, from coordinate 6,476 downwards.
GGCACACTGCTCGGCTTCTCCAAACACCCCGTCGGCCTTCTTGTCGCCGCCGGGCAGGGCACCGCCCTCCTTCTCACCGAAACGCAGCCTGACAGCGGCAAACGCATGCCGGCAGACGCCTGGGCTCGCGGCCTCCGCCTCACTCCAGGAAATCGTTTTACCTAAACCGTCTTTAAGATGCGAACCAATTCCGACTATCTATAGTGACCCCCTCCATGCATCGAATTCTGGACGTGAAGCCCGAACTCGTTTGGACTTGCCCCTAAGTTTTAGGGGTGTCGGCGTCCTGTTCGCGCTGTGCTTTCAATGCCTGGCGTTCGGCAACCGCTTTGCGGATCTCCCGGCTGCGGCGTTCCTGCCTGCGCTCCGAATTCATCAGGCGATTGATGAGAAACCAGCTGAACCAGATCAAAAAGAGGAGGACAGGGATAGTGGCGTAGTGCAGTATCTGTTCGTAGAGCTGCCGCGAGAGTACAGGATTGTTGGGATCGACAATGGGGCCATTGGGATCGGTGACTTGTAAAGGCAGCATTTCCGGAAATCTCCTTTTCACTGCTTTGGGTTCGCTTCGATCAGGGCGACAAACTCTTTCAGGGCTTGTTTGTAACGTGGCCCTGCTGTTTCGAACAGATCGTTGTGGCCTGCGTTCTCGACCCACAGGGCGCGCTTAGGCTCATTCGCCTCCGCAAACAGCATCTCCCCATGCCAAAACGCCACCACGGTGTCCTGCCTGCCATGCATAATCAAGACCGGGCAGTGTACCTGTTTGATTTTCGCGAGGTTCTGAAACTTATCGAACGGCAGGAGCGGGAGCGTTGTCACGATGCGATCGGCAGAGACGAAGGCGCTCTCCATAATCAGTCCTCCCAGAGGCCGCCGACTGGCAAGATCGACCGCCATCGCAGATCCGAGGGAGTGTCCGATCGCAAGAATACGGTTTGCAGGCACGCCGCGATTCTTGATCAGATAGTGGTACGCCGCCTCTTCGTCCCGGTACGCATTCGCTTCTGTCGGCTTGCCCGGACTCGTCCCGTAGCCATGATAGTCGTAGGCCAGGACAGCGAATCCCATGCCCTTGAGTTTCGCGAGCATCGCGCCGAACTGCCCGACGTCTTCGCCATTGCCGTGACTATAGAGCAGGGTATAACGCGCAGACGCATTCGGCAGATAGACAGCGGAGATCGGGGCATCGTCTCCGGAGGGCAGCTTGAGGATCTGCTCGGTGTCCCGGTACGAGGAGGAAGGCGGATGAAAAATCGTCTGCTCGGTAAAGAAATAGGCGAAGCAGAGCAGAGCAAGGTAGACGCCGCCCAGCATGAGAACGACGGTGCGGATCAGCCGCTTCCAGGTCGAACCGCCTATGAGCAGCCGTCTGATTTTCTGTTTCTTCACTGTCATCCGCCTTCCAATAATCCTATAGATCTCAGATCAGATGGCAAGGCGGGGCAGGAGCCAGGCTTCGAAGTCGGAGAGGGTGAGGAAGAGAGCATCGGGATTTTCGGCGCGGAGGAGGCCGGGTTCGGCGGTCGCGGCCCAGGCGGCGGCGACAGCGCAGGTTCCGGCGCGGCGCGCGGAGGGGATGTCGCTGGGGGCGTCTCCGACATAGATGGCAGCGTTCGGTTCCATCTCCCAGCGGGCCAGAATCTCGGTGATGGCTTCGGATTTGCGGGGGCCAAGCGGAGAGCCGACCTCGATATGCTCGAAGAAGCGTGTGAGGTCCAGGCGGGCCAGGGTGATGTCGGCGCTCCCCTGCCCTTTGCCTGTCACGAGGGCCAGTTTGACCCCGCGAGCCTGCAGATCGGTCAGCATTTCAATGACGCCTGCGAAGGGTTCCGTGCAGGAGTCGTGCAAAATCGCGTAGTGGTGCAGGTAGGCGGCAAGCGCCTCGGCGGCATGGCCGGGAGCCAGCACATGGACCGTGCCCTCTTCCGATGGCCCGAAGGTCGCGACGATCTCGGCGTCGCTGAGTTCGCGGCCTGCGAACGGCTGGATCGCCCTGCGAAAAGCCCCGATGCAGATGGGCAGTGTGTTGCCCAGAGTGCCGTCCAGATCGAACAAGACGCCCCGAATCGTCGGGGCCACGGCTGTTGTTTCCTCTGCACTCACGCGTGTTTGTCCTTCCTGCTGTGCGTCATCTTTTGAGGACGGTCAGGCGGTAGTCGTAGCCCGCACCGCCTTTCGATTCGCCGTCGGTCAGTTCGATATAGTACGCGCCGTCGGCGGGAACATGGAAAAGGAGGCGGCGATCCTTTTTCTTGTCGCCAGCCGAAAGCGCCAGCGGAATGTGCCGGCTGTCGCGCAGCCGCAGGACCGGGTCCATCAGCGAGCCCATGCGCCCGCACGCCAGGAAGATCTCCCAGGTCTCGCCCGCCTTCGCGTCCAAACGGAACAGGTCGGGCACATTGCCGTTCAGCTGCCCGGTGATCGCCACCGACGGCCCCGGCACCGGCATCGCCTGCCTGAACGTCTCGGCAGGTTTTTTGACCACGGCCTCCTGCGCCACGTTCTCGACCACCGCGAGCGGGGCGGTGACCTTCGTGCCGTCCGTCTGCACCAGCGTCAGCTCTGCGCTCTCCGGCGGGCAGTCTGCCCCGACGGTCACTTCGACCGAAACGACTTTGCTGCCCGGCAGTTTCAGCTTGGGATCGGTCGCTTTCAACTCGGTCAATTTCACCTTGACCGGCAGCTTCGCGACCGTGATCTCTTTCGTCGTCAGGTTCTCGCCGTAGATCAGCACGGTCGTTGTGCGTCCGGCCTGCACCCCTTTCGGCGCGACCGATTTAATCTCCGGCTTGGGAGCTTCCGCCTTCGGCGGATCCGCCCCCGCTCGGTTTCCTGACAGACACAACAGACAGGAGATCAGGGCAGGGAGAACGGGCAGCACTCTTTTGTAACGCAAAGCCATTTTCTCCGCCCTCATTTCTGCAGCGTCGTCGTATGGAGGAGTTTGCCCTGTTTGGCATCCCAGAGCAGCACTTTGCCGTCCTGGGTTCCGGCGGCGACGGTCTGATTGTCCGCTCCGACCGCGACGGAGTAGACCCAGTCTTCGGGATCTTTCAGCTCCTGTTTCTGGCTGGAGCCGTCTCCATTGAAGATACGGACGCGGCTGTTGGAGGAGCCATAGACCAGCAGGCTGCCGTCGGGACTGAAGGCGCAGGCGTTGATGACGTCGCCCTCGCCCTGCTGCCGCAGCGGATTCTCCATCTTACCGATCTCCACTTTCCAGATCCGGATCTGGCGATCCGCACTGGCCGTCGCCAGCAGCGTCCCGTTCTGGTTGAATGCGACATGCGTCACCGCGTCCTGATGCGCGGTCAGCGAGCCGACCCGCTTGTAGTCGGTCGTCTGAAACAGTTTCGCGCTGCGATCCCCGCTCGCCGTAGCGAGCAGTCTGCCGTCCGGCGAGTAGGCGACCCCGAAGACCGCTTCGGCATGATCTTTGATGAGATGCGTCGTCTGCCCGGTATCGGCGTTCCAGATACGGGCCGTTTTATCCAGCGATCCGGTCGCGAGTTCGTGCGTGCCGGGCCGGAACGCGGCGGCATAGACGACTTCGGTATGGTCCGTAAGAGACCGCAGCGGTTTCCAGGTGGCTGTATCGAACAGCACGATCTCGCCTGCCCTGCCCGGAACGCCGCCGCCCGCCGCCAGGAGTTTGCCGTCGCTGCTCCACGCCAGAGCCTGCACCTGGCCGGAGGGACCGGGGATCGTCCGGGTGATTTCACCCGTCGCGGGATCGATCAGCCGCACACAGCGATAGCCTCCGGCGGCCAGATGTCTGCCGTCCGGCGCATAGGCCAGCGCAGTGACGGGAGCGGGCAGGTTCTGTGCGCTCGCACTCGCCTTCAGCAGCGGCGCAGGAATCTTTGTTCGCGTGGCCGGCGCGGTCAGGATCATAGTATCGACCTTCGCGCCTTCGTCGATCCAGCGGCGGATGACCGCGATCTTTTCGAGATCGATCGCACCGTTCGGCGGCATCTTCGGTTTCAGTTCCCCTGTCATATAGAGCACCAGGCTGCTCTGCGCCCCTTTGCCGACCTGAATCGCCGCGCCATGCCGCCCGCCTGCCAGCATTCGATCACGCGATTCGAGCGAGTAACCGCTGGCCGGGTTCGCCCCCCCATGACAGCTGAAGCATTGGGAATGCAGCAGCGGCAGCACCTGTCTGCTGAACACGACGGGAGGCGCGGCGGCCTGCGTGGAGAGCGCGGTACATGTCATAAAACCGATAATCAGCAGCGCAGCAGAGAGTCTTTGCACGTTCTTAACCACCTCGCATCGGGCCTTCAGGATCTGTCCCGTTAGTCGCTCCCATGCGGGCATAGTTACTGCCCGCATGGGAGCGACGATTTCGCCTTTTAAACGACGATCCGGCAGGAGTTCCGCACTTGCGCACCGAATCATGAAACAGGCGCTTCGTGCTGCGGTTGGTACGCGGCAGGCGCGATCAAATACGTTTCGGGAGTAAGCAGACAATGCCGGAAATCAAATCGGAAGACTTCGTGCGCCTGGCGACACTCTTTGTCCCGGAAACCGCGCAGGCGATCGCCTTTTCACCCGACGGCACCCTCCTCGCCGTCGCGGCGGCAGACAAGGTGTTCATTTTCCAGGTTCCCCCTCAGGCACGTTCTGCGTCCGCACCCGCCGGTGATAAGAGCGGGCAGAGTTAGCAGGCTATTTCAGGGTTCGGACAACGAAATCGACGATCTGCCGGGTTGTGTTGGCGTTCAGCAGCGCCGTTCCGTGTCCTGCGCCTTCACCGACCTGCAGCAGGCGATCTTTAGAGCCCGATACTTTGTCGAGATCGGCGGGACCGCTGCCTGCGATCCTGTCGTCTTTCTGATGGAACATAAGCAGAGGTCCGGTATACTTTTTCGCTGCCTCGGTGGTTTTCAGGCCATGGTAGTCGGTGGAAGGGGAGAGCAGCACCAAAGAACGTATTGAGGCTGGCCGAGCGGCAGCGTAGAGGAGGGCGTTGTTGGCGCCATACGAAGCGCCGACAAGCATAACAGGCCCCTTGTCTTTCATCGCATAGTAGCCGCCTTCAATATCTCCGCCTGTGTCCCAGGGCGCAAATTCGCCCGACTGTCCCGGCCCTGCCGTGGATCGCCCGGTCCCGCGCTGATCGATTGCGAAGGCAGTATAGCCTGCCTGCTGTACAGCCAGACAGAGCGCATGCCAGTCATCGGCGCTCCCGCCGCGCTGATGGAGCATCAGCACGACGCCTTTCGTCGGCACAGAGGGCTCGTAGAGATCTCCGACGATCGTCCAGCCGTCTGCCGTCTTTAATTTCGCAGTCTTTGTCTCCCCCATCGCCTGCTCCGCCGTTACGACAGACCCGGTCTCTTTGTCTCCACAGCCGCTTACCCACAGGATCGACAGAACGCTGATGACCACCAGTAAACTGTAATTTCGCTTTTGCATTCTGCTCCCTTCAAGAGCCCCTCCAGACAGGGACGACGTCCACAGATCCCGCCATGCCGGCGCTAGAGCCAGCGTGTACGGACAGTATAGGATACCTTGACCTCGGCTCCTGCCGCAACAGCGACCGGAAATTCCACCGTGCGGGCATCCTTTTGCTCGTAAGGATGGGTGCGGTTCAGGATCTCCCAGTCGGCCCATACATGTTCCATAACAGTAATATCGACCGCCTCGTTCCCCCGATTGCGCAGCAGGATCTCAAAACGCTCTTCCACCTGCTTCTTACTCAGACGTTTGAAGTCGGTGCGTCGGTGCTCTCCCACCAGATCGAACGCATCGCCGAGGTAGAGGCGCAGCGTCTCATCACACGGTGTGTGGTCGATGGCATCCTCTCCCACAAACTGCAGCCGACCCTGCCGGTCCGCTTTGAACATCCGTATGCGCCCTTTCGGGAGGGGAATGCCCAGGTTCGGCCTGCTGTTTTCCACCAGCATCGTGATATTAACTTTCTGATAGTCGCTGGTATCGTAATGTTCGCCTGGAAGATGACCGGGAGAGTGGATAGAGGGAGAGAGCCGTCTGCCATCGTAGACGAAGCGCTTCCGGGCAGGCGCTTCGTTTGCGGCCAGCAGCGTCATCTGTTTCTGCTCGTTGCTGCGCACGGTCGTCGTGCCGTCAAGCGTATAGAGATGATACTCGAACAGCTTCTCCTCTTCAAACTGGGGCTCAGGAGCGGCAGACATCACCATCCCCCGCATGGCGTATCCGGGGTTCGGCTCCGCCTGCCTGAGAGGCGGCAGCCGACGCACATCTCCGGCCACAAGCTGCAGGGCAGCGTTCTCGTAGGCCACGCCGCTGCGATTGTCGAGCGTGACCCATCCGGTGAGATCGACAGCAGTATCTTCGGCATCGATGACGGCCACATAGTCCGCCATCCAGCTGACACCCTCTGTCATATAGGATATTTCGACATCGTGTGTTCCCGGCTGGGAACAGTCGGCCAGCCAGACGAGTTGGGGCCGTGAGATCAGGCCCTCGGGCATCTCGTGCAGGGT
>JAYTGR010000809.1:0-3592 GCA_043733205.1 Chthonomonadaceae bacterium | reverse complement strand
GTCCCTCTGTTCTCCGATCTGCTGCTGCATCGGATGGGGCGCAGCCTGGCGGATGGCATTCAGCAGGGGCAGGCGAAAGGAGATCAGTTCCGAACCGCGCCACTCTGGGGCCTGTCACGCCGACAGTTCTTTATGCACGACGGACGCGCACTTACCCTCCAGGATGCGATCGCCGCGCATGATGGCGAAGCCGCCAACGCCCGCAATCGTTTCTTCCGTCTCCACGAGCAGGATCGGGAGGCGCTGATGGCGTTCCTTGCCTCTCTATAACAGGGGGCAGTGAAGACCGCTCATAGCCTCAAATAGGAAATTGGGCCGAGGAAAGAGTTATTCCTCGGCCCGAAGAGCTGCAGCTGCTAGTGTTCGGGCCGCACCGATTATCCTATGACGATATTGATGAGTTTGCCAGGGACTGGGATCAGTTTGCGGATCTGTTTGCCGGTCAGTTCAGCCTGGACCTTGTCGCTTGCCAGCGCCAGCCGTTCGATCTCCTCCTGGGCTGTGCCGACGGCGACCACCAGCCGATCCCTGACTTTGCCGTTGACCTGCACGACAATGGTTATCTCCTCCTCGGCAGCCACAGTGGGATCGAAAACCGGCCAAGTCTGCTGCAGCGTGAAGCCGCTCCTGCCCAGCAGCTCCCAGAACTCGTCCGCCAGATGCGGCATCATTGGGGAGATGAGGAGGGTCAGAGTCTCCAAGGTTTCAGAGATCAGCACGGTCTGTTCCGGTGTGACGGCGGTATGTTCGAGCGCATTGCGGAAGGCAGACAGGTCGTTCGTGAACTCCATCAGCGCGGCGACAGCCGTATTGAACCGGAAGTTCTCGATGTCCTCACCGACTTTGCGGATGGTCTGATGCAGTTTGCGCCGCAGCGCTTTGCCCTCCAGCCCCCCTGAACTCGTGCCGGTGACCAGGCTCTCGCGCCATTCGGCCTGATAGTGAGGCCGCAGTTCGGTCCAGAGCCGCCAGAGGCGATTGACGAAGCGGTGCGCGCCGTCGATCCCTTTGTCGGACCACTGGACCGTATCCTCGAACGGCGCAACGAACAGCGAGTAGAGCCGCAGGCTGTCCGCGCCGTACTGCTCGGCCATCTCGTCCGGTGTGATGACGTTGCCCATGCTCTTGCTCATCTTCACCCAGCGGTAGACCCACTCCGAGGCGGGAACGCCCGCCCGCTCCTCCGGCTTGAGCACCTTCCAGTTCTCGACCGGCGCATCGGCGTCGCTCTCGTCGCCCTGCACCTCTTCGTCGCTTTTGAGTTCGCGGCCCGGTGTCCAGGCCAGCAGCATGCCCTGGTTGCGGTAGCGCTGAAACGGCTCCTCGAACGCGATCAGGCCCGCGTCGAACATCACCTTGGTCCAGAAGCGGGCGTAGAGCAGATGCATGACGGCATGCTCCGCACCGCCGACGTACAGATCGACCGGCAGCCAGTATTTCGCGGCCGCATCGCCGAACGCTGCGTCTTCGTTGTGCGGATCGGCGAAGCGCAGGAAGTACCAGGACGAGCAGGCGAACCCGCCCATCGTGTCGGTTTCGCGTTTCGCCTCGCCGCCGCACTGCGGACAGGTCGTGTTGACGAAGTCGGCGATGGCCGCCAGGGGCGACTCGCCGGTTCCGGTCGGCTCGTAGCGGTCCACATCCGGCAGCAGCACCGGCAGCTGGTCTGCCGGCACCGGCACGATCCCGCACATCGGGCAGTGGATGATAGGAATGGGAGCGCCCCAGTACCGCTGCCGTGAGATCAGCCAGTCGCGCAGGCGGAAGTTGATAAGTCCCTTGCCGAAGCCCTGCTCTTCCATCCAGCCGATGACCTGGCGCACCGTCTCTTTGCTGTTGGGTGCGCCTGCAAACGGGCCAAGCGCCATGATGCCGCCCTGGGCGGTCGCTGCGGTCATCGCCTCCGCCGTCTCGGCCTCGCTCTGCCGGTAGACCAGCCGGATCGGCACACCGTACTTGCGGGCGAACTCGAAGTCGCGCTGATCGTGCGCCGGCACCGCCATGATCGCGCCGGTGCCGTAGCCCATCAGGACATAGTCGGCGATATAGATCGGAATGTTTTCGCCGTTAACCGGATTGACCGCATAAGCGCCGGTAAAGACGCCTGTCTTGGTGCGCTCGGTGCTCTGGCGGTCGATCTCCGAGAGCCGCTGCGCCCGCTCCCGATACTCCGCGATCTCGGTCTGCTGCCCAGGTGTGGTCAGCGTGCCGACCAGGGGATGCTCGGGCGCCACGACCATAAAGGTCGCTCCCCACAGCGTGTCGGGCCGCGTGGTGAAGACGCGCAGCTCTTCCGTGCTGTCCGCGACTTTGAAAACGACCTCCGCGCCTTCGCTGCGGCCGATCCAGTTGGTCTGGAGCGTCTTGACGCCTTCGGGCCACTGGATGGTGTCGAGATCCTGGATCAGCCGCTCCGCGTAGTCCGTGATCCTGAAGAACCACTGGGGCATGGGCCGTTTTTCGACCAGGGTTCCGCATCGCCAGCAGCGGCCGTTGACGACCTCTTCGTTCGCAAGGCCGGTCTTGTCCACCGGGCACCAGTTGATCGGCATGTTGGCGCGATAGGCCAGCCCGCGCTCGTGCAGCAGCAGAAAGAACCACTGCGTCCATCGGTAGTAGTTCGGCAGGCTGGAGTTGATCTCCCGCGACCAGTCGTACGACAGCCCGACGAGCTTCAGCTGCCGACGGTAGTTTGCGGCGTATTCGGGCACCATTTCGCGGGGATTGCGCCCGCGCTTGATCGCCTCATTCTCCGCAGGCTGCCCGAAGGCGTCCCAGCCCATCGGCTGCAGCACATTGAAGCCCTGCATCCCCTTGAGGCGGCAGACGACATCCGGGGGAATGTAGTTCTTACAGTGTCCTACGCTGATCCCCGCTCCGCTGGGGTAGGGGAACATGACGAGGCCATAAAACTTCGGTTTGTCCGAATCCAGGTGTACACGGAAGAGATCGGCCTGTTCCCAGTGCTGCTGCCACTTCTTTTCGATGCTGCGGAAATCATAACGGTTTTCGATGCGTTCTTCGGTCATTGTCAACAGCCCCTTCACATGGAGTACGGAGTAATCCGAAACAAAAAACCCGGCTGCCGCCGTTGCGGTCGCCAGGTCGGAAAGTTTTCTGCGCGCCTTGAATGATAGTATTATACGCGTTCGCCGCCGTTTCGTCAACTGTGGATCCTCCTCCGGTCAGGGATTGGGCGTGAAGGCGATCTGGATGGGAATGGGCATTTCGTACGCGTAAGTGGCGGCGGGAGCGTCGGAACTCAACAGCCGCAAGTCAGCGCCTGAAATGGCGTCAAAAACAACGGTTGTAGTTTAATTCATAACGCGGCGCAATGGTTTAGTTCTTGAAGCGGTTTGACATTCGGAGACGAAAGCCGGTGGCGTCTGCCGGAGCTCGCGATGCTGGCGGGGAACCTCCTCGCTTAATTGGCCGCCTGCAGCCAGCCGGTGGCGACGGGTTTCTGGGATCGGTGTGCGCGTCCGACATCCGGTCGTCTGCTACATCGTTGTACGGTGATCCACATTCGCGGAGAGAGTTATCGCCTCAAAGAGCGCAAGCGTGCGGGTCTGGGCCTCAATACGGCTTTGGA
>JAYTGR010000808.1:0-1123 GCA_043733205.1 Chthonomonadaceae bacterium | reverse complement strand
CACTGACTTCCATCTGCTGCGGCGAAGTGCCGGCCCTGATACGCCGCGCCGCCACCGGACTGGTAGAGCCATGTGTGGAAACCGGTCCATTGATTGGCCTGACTAAATTATCAGAATATCGCGAGCATTGCCTGCAGCTTTACATAGGGGATCTCATTGTTCTTTCCGGGGGTGGAGGGGCTGCACTCGCGCGCGCACTGGCCAGTCCATCGTCCGCTACAGATGCCAGGGAGTGGATCGCTCATCTCCTGCGAAATGATCAGGATAATTTTCCTGAGAGGCTAAGCGAAAACAGCTGCCTGCTCGCGGCCCGTATTTTGGATGAGAAATTCGACGGATCGATCGGGGTAGCATGACGAATGACTGCGTAAGCCAGGAGAGCGTCCGAGTACCGCGCAAGCGTATTTTGTATGTCGATCACACCGCCAAGATGAGCGGCGGCGAGATCGCTCTGCTGAATATGCTGGAGTACCTGGATATGACCCGCTTCGAACCTCTGGTACTTCTTATCTCCGATGGTCCCCTGCGGGAGAAATTGGAGAGTGCGCGGATCGAGACTTGCCTCCTGCCGATCTCGCCCAGTGTTCTGGAGACTCGCAAAGACGCACTGGGGCCGCGCACACTGCTTCGCCTGCGCGATATCGTGCTGAGCGGACGATATGTATTTACCCTCGCCAAGTTCATGCGCGAGCGTCATATCGACCTCGTGCACACCAACTCGCTGAAGGCGGATATTCTGGGGGGCTTCGCCGCGCGTCTGGCCAGGATTCCGCTGCTCTGGCATATCCGGGACCGCATCGACGTCGATTATCTTCCGGGACCGGTCGTCTGGCTATTCCGTCGTCTCTGCCACTGGCTGCCGAACTATGTAGTTGCCAATTCGCAGGCTACCCTGGACACCCTCCAGATGAAGCCGCAGCAACGCTCGTCTGCCGTCTATAGCGGCATCGAAATTTCAGCTCGTCACCTCGTCGTCCATGACGGTGTGCCACATCCGCCTATCCTGCGACCGATTATCTATTCGGGGCCGTATTCCGCCGGACTGGAGCAGATACAACCGCTCTCCCAGCGGCCGGTCCTGGGCCTCGTTGGGCGGATTAGCTCGTGGAAAGGGCAGCATATC
>JAYTGR010000807.1:0-3602 GCA_043733205.1 Chthonomonadaceae bacterium | reverse complement strand
AGAGAGACGCGGCAGAAACGTATTTTGTTCTCTTTTCACCGGCCCATAATAGACGGGAGGGAGGCAACTGAGGCTTCCTGAGAAACAGCTGCTGAACTGCTTCCGCCTGCAGCAGACCGTCCGGAACGCATAACGTCTGCCTCGGTTGTGCGTAAAAGAAGGAGAGGCGCCTTTCGGATGCCATCTATTCTTTCACGAAAGAGGTTTCGACCATGCCCCGTCTTACCGTCGCGCACGATTTCATCTGTCCCTGGTGCTGGGTCGCCTGGGAGCAGGCCAAGAAACTTGCCGTCGAGTTTCCCACGCTGAAACTCGATTGGGTCGGCTATGAACTGCTGCCCGAAGGGCTGGCGTACACGCCGTCCGTTCCGGATCCCGACGCGCCCAAGAAGCCGCGCGTTCCGGGACGTTTCGACCTGCTGCTCCTTGCCGAGGGGCTCGTCGCTCCCAAACGCACACGCTCCTATTCCTGCTCCCGACGCGCGCTGGAAGGTGTGGAGTTCGCCAAGGCGGCCGGCAAAGCCGATGCCTATATCGGCAAGGTGTATCATGCCTATTGGGAAGAGGACCGCGACATCGCCGATATGGCGGTGCTGACAGAGGCCGCCGCAAAGGCCGGACTGGATGCCGAGGCCTTCACCAAAGCGCTGGAAGAACGCACCTATCGCGATGCCATCGTCGAGTACGACGATCCGGCCCACGAGGCAGGCGTCTGGAACGTGCCGACCTGGATGTTTCCCGAGGAGTGGATCGCAGAACAGCCCTATGTCGTCGTCCGCGAGATGGCCGAGCGGTTTGTCGGGCAGGGCGCAGGTTAAGGACCGGCAGGAGTCGAGAGTGCCTGCGCCGAACACAGGGACACGTTCTGGTTTGAGAGAAAAAGGAGCCGACCTGCCATGAGCCTGCCTGCGGAACTGTCCGACTATGTGGAGCGCCCTGACGCAGCGTATCGCTATGCGATTCTGGCGGAGGAGAAAATCGGAAGCGGAATGCTGTACGATCTGGATCTGACTTCGCAGGTGTGGCAGGGCATCGTCTGGAAACACCGCCTGCAGGTGTTCGTGCCCGACGAGGTGACTGTCGCGGATCTGGCGCTGCTGACGGTCGGGGCCGACTTCGGCAATCCCAGCTGTCATCGCGGCCTGGGAGATCTCTCTACGGAAGCCACCGGGCTGATCTGCGCCTTCCTTTACGACGTTCCCAATCAGCCGCTTTTCGACGGGAAAGTCGAGGACGAACTGATCGCCTACACGCTCGCGCAGTGTCTTGATACCGGGGAGGCCGACTGGCCGCTGCTGCTGCCCATGACCAAGAGCGCGGTGCGGGCGATGGATGCCGTGCAGGAGCTGCTGCGCGAGCAAGGACATGCAGCGCCGGGGCGCTTCGTCGTCAGTGGAATGTCCAAGCGGGGCTGGACGACCTGGCTCACCGCCGTCGCGGACAGCCGTGTCGCCGGGATCGTTCCCATGGTCTATGACAACCTGAACCTGTTCGCGCAGATGCCGCACCAGCGCGAAGTCTGGACCGAATACAGTGAGCAGATCAGCGACTACACCGAATACAATCTTCAGGCCCGTATGCGTACGCCGGAAGGCTTTCGCCTCGCGCAGATCATCGATCCCTACACCTACCGGGAACGCCTGACGCTGCCGAAACTGATTATGAACGGCGCCTGTGACCGCTACTGGGCGACGGATGCGCTGAATCTCTATTGGGACGGGCTGTCCGGGCCGAAACATGTGCTCTATATTCCCAACTCCGGACACGGCCTGAACGATCCGCAGCGGGTATGGAGCGCCGCGCTGGCATTCGTGCATGCGGTCGCAGCCGAGACGCCTCTGCCGCCCCTCGCATGGGAGTTCCAGGAAACCGCCTCCGATCTTAAGCTGGCCGTGCAGACGCAGACGCCTGCTGCCGATGCGCGCCTCTGGTTCGCCCACTCCGAAACGCTGGATTTCAGATCCTGCGTCTGGGAGTCGATCCCGTTCGCTCTCACCCCCGAGAGCTGCAGTGCGGCGCTGCCTCTGCCGCAGGACGGCTGTCTGGCCGCTTTCGGAGAGATCGATTTTACGCCAAGGGACTCTCCGACCTATACGCTCTCGACGCAGATGCAGATCGTGGATCGCCGCCCTGCCCTCTAAGGCGACGTTCTATCGCCTGCTCCAATTTGTATCAGGAAGAGACCACGTTCGTTATGACGGATCAGAATCACGCGTTTCCCCTGGGTGATGTGACTATGGCAGGGCAGGGCTGGAACCGGGAGGAATGCGCGGACAATCCCTTCCATCTCGCGGCGACTCTGGCGAGCGGGCAGAGTTTCCGGTGGCAGCGGGATGCGTACGGAGTCTGGTGGGGCGTGGTTGGTGATACGGTGATCGCTGCACGGCAGGCGGAATCCGAACCGGACAGTCCGCTCTACTGGCAGACCTACCCCGATCCGAATCGCCGCGCCCTCGTTCGCGACTATTTCCGCCTGGATGTCGCTCTGCCTGCACTCTATGCGGACTGGATCGCGGCGGAACCGCACATGGAAGCCGCTGTCGCCGCGTTTCGAGGGCTGCGTATTCTCCGGCAGCCCCCGGCCGAATGTTTCTTTGCGTTTCAGTGCGCCACCTGCAACACGGTCATTAAGATCGAGCGCAGCGTCCGCAAACTCGCACAGCGCTATGGAGAGCCGATTCCCCTGCCGCATGGTCAGCCTCAGCCTTTCTCCCACCCGTTTCACGCCTTTCCCACGACGGCGGCGCTGGCAGCGGCGGACGAGAAAGCGCTGCGCGCCGATCTGTGGGGCTACCGCGCTCCGCGCGTGATCGCTCTGGCGCAGCATCTGCTTTCTCTGCCCCCGGACTGGCTCCTTTCCCTGCGCTCCCGCCCCACCTCCGAAGTGCAGGTGGAACTGGCCGCACTGCACGGCATAGGCGCCAAAATCGCCGACTGCATCAGTCTGTTCGCCTTAGACAAGGACGAGGTCGCGCCCATCGACACGCACACGCGCCAGATTGCCGTCCGGCTTTTCCGCCCCGATCTCGCAGACGCCTCCCTGACCCCGCGCATCTACACCGCTCTGCGCGCAGAATACCATTCCCGGTTCGGCGCGTATGCCGGCTGGGCACAGCAGTATCTCTTCTTCGCGGAACTCCGCCGCGCCGCCGACTATCTCAAAACCATTTAACCCTCAGCCTTTTCCCAATGCGGGAATAGGCTGAGGGTTCGGTTTTAGAAGCCAGGTTTGAGTGATCGAGGCAGATGCGGCGGAGGCAGCTGGCGTCATCGACCGGTTTGGCCGGGACGATTCGCTTTTGCTGCCAGGCGGCGTGAATCAACCGATCGAGCGCAGCGGCATCGGCCTGCGGTGCGGTCTGCGCCTGCGCAGTCCCACCAACACCCGACAGGGCCGTCAGGATAAGTGCGAATACGACCATTCCTTTGATTTTCACTCTGCTTCTCCTCCATGATCGTTCTGCTGCTCGCAGACAGCGGCCTCTGGCATGCCTGCACCGGCTCCCTGCACCTGGCCTGCCGGGAGGACGAGTTCGCGGTCCTGCAGGAGTTTGCGCGGGAGGCGTCGAACGCCGGAGTTCGACCGCTTCGGAATCCATGTC
>JAYTGR010000806.1:0-1128 GCA_043733205.1 Chthonomonadaceae bacterium | reverse complement strand
TTGAGGCCCTTGCGGAGTTTGAAGGTCCAGCTCTTACCGTCCGGCGAAGAGGTCCACGACTCGGCTAGATCCGGCTCGATGGCCAGTGTCTGCGAGTTGCGGCTGATCATCCCATCGAAGATCAGGCCAAGCGGCGCGGTACTGGAGGTCTCCTTGGCGATCAGGATATTGAAGGTCTTCGGCTCCGCGAACGCCGCATCCGTAAAGCGGCCTCCGAATTTGCCTGTCGCTTCGGTCTTCTGCATGCCCGCCATGTCGGCAGCTGCCAGTTTGACCCCTGTCGTATCCGAGGCGCTTCCGCCGCCGGATTTCCCCGGACAGCCGGTGAGCAGCACAGGCAGCAGCAGCAGAGCAATACGTCCGATACGCGTTGCAGCGATGGATGACATTCAGTCCTCTCCCTTCAATCCGATACCAGTAAAATAGATGCCGGTCTATTCGTCAGCCGTGCATCTGTTTCCTCCTCGTCCGCCTTCCAGCCAGCCTGTTCTTCGTCGGCTTGCAGCGGAAGCGCTCCTCTGCCCCGGATTTCGTCCGATCTCAGATTGGCAGGATAACGGATTGGCTGTGATTTTGACGAGGCGTCAGCCGCTGTCCTTCCGTCCCTTTCTATTCGCGACGCTCCTCGCGAAGCGGTTTTACGTCGGGAGGAACTGCGTCGGCACAGACCGGCTTCCATTCGATGTCGAAACTGCCTTCATAGCCGAAAAGAGGCCCCCAGAGGGAGTTGGTCACCTGAACGCTGATCCGGTATCTCTGCGCCGAATCGTCGTACCATTCGCAGACTTCGGCGGCACCCGAAAAGAACATCGGAAAGCGAAAGCCGAGAGGCCCTTCGTAGAAACGCTGCTCGCCGGAACGCAGGCGCAGACCCTGCGTCTGTTCGTCCACAGAAAGCCGAATGTCTACCGCCAGATGCTGATGCGTTCCCAGGTAGTCCACGATGCATTTCCGCTGCGGACTATAGATCATGGTGGCATCGAAACGCCGCTTCTTAGATGTCTGAAATGTACGTATCCAGGTGATCGTTTCCCGGCCGAATCGATCCACATAGGCGTAGTTTTGAATGGTGAAAGGCACGTCGCTGCCGTGCTCAGGAAACATGATCCGGCGCCATGTTCCGATATA
>JAYTGR010000805.1:0-1131 GCA_043733205.1 Chthonomonadaceae bacterium | reverse complement strand
CGTCGGTGCCCAGGAGATGATGGCTGTCCGGTCTGGAGGGCAGGGAATCGTAGTTTTTGGTGTCCAGAAAGTCGTAGGCGTAGTGTGTAAAGAGGGGTGCGCAGATCGCGACCAGCACGAGCACAACAATAAAGAGGCCGCTGATGACCGCAACGGGGTTCCGCCGCAGCCGCCTCCACGCCTCCGCACCGGGGCTGAGGCTCTTGGGGGCCGCCTGCACAGCGATCGTTGTTTCCGGGATGGCAGCCATCGTTATGCCTCCCGCCGCACGCGTGGGTCGATCACGCCGTACAGAATATCCACAATGAGATTGACCACCAGGAAGACGACGGCGACGAGCAGCGCCATGCCCTGGATCACCGCGTAGTCGCGTTTGGTGATGCTGTCGATGGAGGTGTAGCCGATGCCGGGGATCTGGAAGATCGTCTCGATGACGAACGAGCCGGTCAGCAGGTAGCCGAAGTTGGTTCCCACGATGGTCAGGACCGGCAGCGCCGCATTCTTCAGCGCGTGCCGCCAGACGGCCTGAGTTCGGGAGAGCCCTTTTGCCATGGCTGTGCGCAGATAGTCCTGCCGCAGCACTTCCAGCAGCGAGGCGCGCATGAACCGGGCCATGATGGCGGCGGAACGCGCTCCGAGCGCGATGGTCGGCAGCACGAGATACCTGGGATTGACCATCGTGACATAGAACTTCCCGCCCAGCAGGATCGTGATCGGCTCCCAGCCGCTGACAGGCAGCCAGCGGAGCTTCACCGCAAAGGCCAGCGCCATCAGCGGCCCCAGCACGATGCTCGGCACGGAGACCAGTGCGACGACCGCCGCCATCGCCGCCCGGTCGAACCAGGAGTTGTGGTAGAGCGCGGCAAAGACGCCCACCGGCAGCCCGATTATCAGAGCGAACAGGATCGCGGTGATCGCCAGCTGCGCCGTCACCGGGAAGTCCTGACGGATCATGTCCCGGACAGGCTGGCGGTCCCGCGAGAACGAGCGCCCCATATCGCCGTGCAGCACGATTTTGCCGACGTAATCGACATACTGCACCAGAAAGGGCCGGTCGAGGCCGTATTCGTGGGCCAGACGCGCTTTGGTCTCCGGGGTCGCCTTCTCTCCCGCGATGATGTCGATGGGGCT
>JAYTGR010000804.1:0-1133 GCA_043733205.1 Chthonomonadaceae bacterium | reverse complement strand
CCGGACTGTACGCCTACATGGGCCAAGCGACCTCTTCGCTCATCCACTATGGCGACAGCGCGAAACAGTATGATGGATCGGGAGTTCTGGTCGCCGTTCTGGACACCGGCATCTCGACGCGCAATAACTTACTGGCCCCGCATGTCGCCAGCGGCTGGAACTTCGTCAATGGCAACAGCAATACGGATGACAGCCCTTCCGGTATCGACAGCAACGGCAATGGGATCCCGGACGAAGACGCCGGACACGGCACCATGGTCGCAGGTCTGATCAACCGCTATGCCCAGAACGCGACGCTTCTGCCGGTGAAAGTGCTCGACAGCGACGGTACGGGCAGCCTGTGGGCCACCGTAGAAGGCATCCGTTACGCCATCTACAGGGGCGCCAGAGTGATCAACATGTCCTTTGGCTCCAGCCAGAACTCTCCGCTGCTGCGCAGCGCCATCAAGGATGCCTGGGCTGCTGGCATCGTGCTCGTGACCGCCGCAGGCAACAACAACACGTTCACCAAACAGTATCCCGCAGGCGATGAAATTACGATCGCCGTCGGTTCGCTTGGCGCCAATAATGTCAAGGCGTCCTTCTCCAACTACGGCGATTGGGTGGACGTAGTCGCACCCGGCGTTGGCCTGCCCAGTACCTTCTGGACCGGAGGCTATGCCTCCTGGTCGGGAACGTCCTTCTCCTCGCCGCTGGTCGCAGCAGAAGCGGCGCTGATCCTCTCTGCCAAGCCGAACTGGACTGCATCTCATGTCCGCCGCCGCATACTGCACTACGCCGACTCCGTAGACGCGCTGAACACGCCGTATGCGGGGCTGCTGGGTGCGGGCATCATCGATCTGGACGCATCCCTCTCCGGCCTCTAATCTCAGGGCTCTCTCGCGAGAGTTCTGCCGAATACTCCACAGCCTTCGTCTCAAAGACGAGAGCTGTGGAGTTTCTTTATAGGAATAGACATTGTGGATCGACAGCCATTGCAAAGGAGCTGCAGGATGGATCTTAGATCGACCCCATTTTATCGTTATGTCGTGCGATGTGGCTATGGTCTCCTGCTTTCTCATGAGGAGACCGAGGACATCGCCGCAGCCTTGATAGAGAAGCATGCCGGCGGCAGGAGCGAACGGGAGCTTTTG
>JAYTGR010000803.1:0-3618 GCA_043733205.1 Chthonomonadaceae bacterium | reverse complement strand
GAAAGATCTGTGTAAGGGGTGATGGGACTGTGGGCGGCTCTGTGCAGACGGTGCCAGATCCCACGTTTCCTCATCGGTCGGCGTGAAATAGACCCATAGGTGGAAAAGCAGGCTGAACGGCAGCCAGAACCCGGCAATCATTTTGTCTCGTCGTCGCGCTTCCGCGCGGCGATTACTTTCGGACGACGCAACAGGTACCATAGGTCACACTTCCCGGACTTGCAGAATTGCACCAGTACCCCTGTGGAATTTCAGTCCAATGCTTAAGAAAGCGCTGGACTGCCTGTCACACATGACACCCATTGGGGGTGGGGGTTACTTCAACATATCGAGAGCCTGAGTACAACTCTCAATAGCAGGGACGAGAACCTGAAAGGGAAAGTTCACCCGCTAAAGCCTTATGATCGCCTTTTTTTGTAAAAGGTTACAAAAAATAACAACGACCGGGCAAATTCTGCATGCCGCCCTCAAATTTGGAGGCTGAAGCGGCCGAGACAGGGCGATAATACGCCAAATATCCCGGCCTTCCGTTCGAGCTCGGCTGCGGAGAAGAGGTCGAATGCCTGATTACAGTGTGACGAGCTGCGCCTCTTCCATCCCCGGAAAACTGCGAATCAGGTGCAGCAGTTCCGCCGGGATCGCTTCGTCCACCATAATGACCATGATGGCCCGGCCCCCGCTGGTTTCGCGGCCTACATGCATCCCGGCGATGTTGATATGGTTGCTGCCGAGCAGCATTCCAACATTGCCGATGATACCCGGCTGGTCGCTGTGCTGCGTCACGATCATGTGCCCGAACGGCACGATGTCCACATGGTAGCCGTCGATATGGACGATGTGCGGCTCGCTGTCGTAGACAGTTCCGCAGATCGTACGGTCGCTGCCCGGCAGATGCGCGCGCACGGTGAGCAGGCAGGTATGGTCGGCCGTGGCGGGACTGTGCGACTCCACGACACGAATGCCCCGCGCCTCCGCCAAAGACGGCGCATTGACGATGTTGACGGTGTTCGTCGTCAGCGGCGCCATGAGGCCCTTCAGGACGGCGCGGGTGATCGGAGCCGTAGGCAGGCCCGCGAAGTCGCCGCTGAAGATCACTTCCACGGCATTGATCCGCCGGCCCGCCTCCCCGGCCGCCATCGCCAGCTGCATCTGCAGGCTGCCGATCTGCGTGGCGAGCGCCTGGAAAGGCGCGATCCGCGCCATGTCTGCCCCGGAGATCGAGGGCAGGTTGACGGCGGTGCGCGCAGGACGGTTCTGCAGGACATCGGCGATCTGTTCGCAGACATCCACTGCGACTTTGGTCTGCGCCTCCTCGGTCGAAGCCCCGAGGTGCGGAGTCAGAATATTGTTCGGCGGCAGATCGAGCAGCGGATTGGCCGGGTCCGGCGGCTCCTGGGTGTAGACATCGAAGGCGATGCCTCCCACTTTGCCGCTCCTGACCGCCTGTGCAAGCGCCGCCTCATCCACGATGCCGCCGCGCGCGCAGTTGACGATCCGCACGCCGTCTTTCATGAGGGCGAACTGTGGGGTCGAGAGCAGATTGCGGGTTTCGTCGCTGAGGGGGGTGTGAATCGTGATGAAGTCGCTGCGGCGGAGCAGATCGTCGAGCGAGACAGGCTCTACACCCATACGCCGGGTCATCTCTTCCGGCACGAAGGGGTTGTAGGCGATCAGCTCGACGCCGAAACCTTTCAGGCGCTCGGCGACCGCGCTGCCGATACGCCCCAGTCCCAGCACGCCGACCGTCTTGCCGAAGATCTCCGTTCCGACGAACTTTTTGCGCTCCCACTTCCCGGCTTTCATGCTGGCGTCGGCCTGCGGAATCTGGCGGGCCGCTGCAAGGAGCATGCCGACGGTGAGTTCGGCGGCGGCGAGCGTATTGCCGTCCGGGGAGTTGACGACCAGCACTCCCTTTTTGGTGGCAGCCTCGACATCGATGTTATCGACGCCGACGCCTGCCCGCCCTATGATCTTGAGCCGATCGGCGGCGGCGAGAATTGCGGCGGTGACTTTGGTCTCGCTGCGCACCGCCAGCGCGTCGTACTCCCCGATGATCGCCAGCAGCTCTTCCGGTTTCAGCCCGTGTTTTACGTCCACTTCGACGCCTGGCGTCGCCCGCAATTTCGCGACCCCGACTTCGGCGAGGGGGTCGCTGACCAGTACTTTCGGCATCCTGTTCTCCGTTCCTTTGCACGTCTGCGGAGTCTCATTCGCCCCGCCTGCCTGCTGAGAAGGATACCGGAAACCGGCAGCGCCTGTCAATCGCAGCCCTGCGTGCTGGCTGGCGGAAAGCCTATTTGGGAGAGATAGACGGATGGTTCAGAACGTCGATCATTTCCGCGCGGAGGCTGCGCGTCGAGAGGCCTACCTCCACGATTTCCAGGAACGAGGCCAGCAGCATCAGAACCACACTGGCGATAAAGAGCAGCAGGGTGCCGTTGGCGAATATCAGCTGGTGCTGCTGGGAGTAGACGATCAGCAGGACACAGACCGCCAGACAGACGACGGCCGCGTAGAGCGCGACCAGCGCATACCAGGTCAGCCGAAACCGCACAAAGAAGATACGAATCTGCGCCATCAGCTGGGATCGGCGGGGAGAACCGGGCTCCTCTTTCCGCGCGTCTGCTACGGCCTGCCGGATACGGTCGGAGAGTCCGGAATGCTTGTTGTTGATGCCAAGTATCAATGCGGCGCACGCCGAGATCAGCGCGACTGGGGTGATCGCTGCCGCGATGAGCTGCGTAATCAGGTTCGTTGCTCCGGTATTTATTTCAGAAACCTTCTTTTGCGGAGAGGTCTGCGGGCGAGCCGTCAGCGTTTTGCGCCGGCGTCGGTGAGCAGAGCGATCAGAGACTTAGACCGCAGAGCGCGCGCAGCTGAAAGCGGCGTCTCGCCCTGACGGTTGGCCCGGTTGGCGTTCGCGCCGTGTTTGAGCAGCAAAGCGGCGATCTCGGTTTGAAGGGATCGGGTGGCTGTCAGCAGTGCGGTATTGCCTTGAGAATCCCGGACATCGACTTCCGCTCCGCGCTCGATCAGCAGCGCGACGACCGGCAATGTATAGCACTGCATCAGGGCGGTTCGGCCGGAGCGGTCTCGGGCATTCGGGTTCAGCCCATGGTCCAGCAGCAGGCGTGCCATCTTTGCATCGCTTACCCCGCGCATCAGAGCGTTCTGCCCGGAGATACGCTCGGCCGCCTGAACATTCGCGCCGTGCTCGATCAGCAGGCGTACTGTCGCGAGATGGGAGCCGCTGACGGCGGCGAGCAGGGGTGTCGTACCCGACATATCCTCTGCATTGACATTCGCGCCGTGTGCGATCAGCAGAGCGGCGATTTCAGGCGTCTGGAGAGCGGCGGCGTAGTGCAGAGGCGTATAGACGCCGGTATCATAATCGCTGCGGAGCCGGCCCGGCTGACGCACGGGAGACGGTATGTTTCGCGGCGGATTGACGGGAACGCTTCGGCTCAGGAGAAAGCGCATCACTTCGATCTGCCCCGACGCTGCAGCGGTACAGGCGAGTTCCCAGCCCACCTGCTGCCTGACGTCGGTGTCGGTGCGCGGCCATAAAAACTGCACCAGAGAGGGACTGGCGTATTTCGCCGCGAAGAGGAGCGGGGC
>JAYTGR010000802.1:0-1136 GCA_043733205.1 Chthonomonadaceae bacterium | reverse complement strand
GACCTGCAGGTAGAGTTGGCCTTCGTCCTGATGCAGCAGAACCGTCCCGAAGTTCTGCGCGAAGCCATCGCGCTGCTGCAGAGGGTCATCGCTTCAGGCCAGCGTCAGGTCGAAGCCTATACCTGGCTGGGGCGCATCTATGAAAACCAGAACCGGACGGACGAGGCCGTTGCCTCCTACCAGCACGCTGTACAGCTGCAGCCTTCCTTTGAGAATGTCTCCATGGCCTTGGGGCGGCTCTACATGCGGCAGGGCAAAAAGCAGGAAGGAGAGCGGCTGGTTCACTTCTATCAGGAGATAAAGCAAAACTCCGCAGACCACGCCCTCGCGCGCGAACTTCTGGCGCAGCACCCCAACGCTGCGGCCGCTCACGCCAGAGTGGCCGAGTGGTATACACGCCTGAAAGAGTATCCGAACGCTGTGATAGAGTGGAAGCGGGTGCTGGAGCTGCGCCCCGGCGATGCGTCCGCGCGCCGCCAGCTCATCGCCACGCTGTCGGCTATGGGCAGAGTCACGGAGGCCAGAGCACTCCGCGCTTCGGCGCCATCCGCCAATAAAAGGGGAGACGGCGATGCGGGCTGATCCGGTATCCCGCCTACAGCGGGCAGTACAGCAGAGTCCCCTGCCCCAGCATAGTTTCTTCCTTCTGCTGGTCGGTCTGTGGCTCGGTGCGATTGTTTACGGGTGCGGACAGGCGCGCCCTCCCGCGTCCGCCTCTGGAGAGCACAGCGCCCAGCGGCAGACAGCAACCGGCCAATCCATCCGCTTTGTGGATATTTCGAAATCGGCCGGCATCCGCTTCGTGCATCAGAGCGCAAAGTCGCAGCGCAAA
The DNA here is from genome assembly GCA_043733205.1 of Chthonomonadaceae bacterium. Taxonomy (GTDB): domain Bacteria; phylum Armatimonadota; class Chthonomonadetes; order Chthonomonadales; family Chthonomonadaceae; genus JANXLO01. Next base: position 304 of record JAYTGR010000802.1, on the reverse strand, counting down.
TATATGGTCGAGACGATGGGATCCGGGTGCGCCTTCCTCGACTACGATGGCGACGGCTGGCAGGATATCCTGCTGCTCAACAACGCTCCTCTAACAGGAGGAGAGGTAACGGGCATACCCCGGCTCGCACTGTATCACAACAATCGCAACGGTACGTTCACCGATGTCACCGCCGGATCCGGGCTGGACCGCGAACCGATGTATGCTGTGGGCGTCGCCGTGGGCGACTACGACAATGACGGCCGCGACGACATCTATATCAGCTGTGTACTGGGACCGGGGCATCTGTTTCACAATGAGGGCC
>JAYTGR010000801.1:0-9741 GCA_043733205.1 Chthonomonadaceae bacterium | reverse complement strand
GGAGCGGCCGTCGCTTTGAGGGCGGCCGCTGTCTGCGCGGCTCTTCTGAGTTTACAGGCTAGGATATGCCGTTACACGGGGGAATCTGCAGGTCGCCGAAGAGCTCCTGCGTCGAGGCGCAAAAATCGACACCATCGTCTCTGGAATCACGCTGACCTCCGATATGTCTCTGCCCGTTCCCATGCTTTCGGCAGCGGCACGAGACAGCGATACAGCCCTCGTCAAGTGGCTGGCAAAACACGGCGTGAATATGGACGCTGTGGATGAACGGCACAATCCCGCGCTGTTCTATGCCGCGAGTCCGGTCGTGGCAAAAACGCTCATCGCCTGCGGAGCCCATCTAAATCCCAAAAATAAAGGCGGCGAGTCGCTTCTGGACAAGGCTCTGCAATCTGTTCCTGCCGACATCGGGCCGCAGTTCGGTGTGTCGGACGATGTTATCGATGTTTTTCTGGATGCGGGCGCCATCGATGCGGAAGCGATGTCCCTCGCGGCTGCATGCATATCGACGCAGCCGCTGAAAAAGATGCTTCGTATGGGCTGGAATCCCGACAAGCGCAATGCGGCAGGTCTGACACCGCTGATGGTCGCCGCCTCCGAGTGGCGTCCAGACGTTGTCCGCCTGCTTCTCAGCCACAAAGCCAGCGTAAACCTCCGATCCAGACAGGGAGAGACAGCGCTCGCCATAGCCCGAACCAGCGTCGGCAGCAGAGCACAGGAATACAACGCGAGGCTGGTATTCGTCAAAGACTATCCCCTTTCCAACGAGAAGAGCCGCCAGGAAGTCATCCACCTGCTCAAAGCCGCCGGCGCGAAGCGGTAACGCCGCAACGCGTTACTGCTGCACAGTAAATTCCACTTTGTCGTAGATGTCTGCCAGTCGCAGCTCGCATTCCAGCGCTGCAAAGTGGATGGTTTCGCCTGCATCCTCATGACAGGTATAGCGCCACGATCCGTCGGCCTGGCGCTGGTAGAGTTCCAGTCGAATTCTATCCTGAGCAATCAGCACATAGTCCATCAATGTGGCAATACGCTGATAATGATTGAACTTCGTACCCCGATCGTAAGCTTCTGTCGAAGGCGACAGCACTTCGAAAATCAAGACAGGGTTCAGCAGGATATCCTTGTGCCCATCATGAAACCGCGCGTCCCCGCATAACGCTGCGACATCGGGATAAGCGTAGAGGCCCATCGTACCGACAAGCACCTTCATGTCATTGTTATAGGCTTTGCAGGGCCGCCCCTTAAACTGCGTCCGAAGTTCGCTGGCGACACCGAGACCGATGAGATTGTGGGCCTCGCTCGCTCCCGACATCGCGTAGATCGCGCCTTCAGAATATTCGCTTTTGAATTCGGCAGCCCGTTCCCGTTCCAAATACTCTTCCGGCGTGATATACGGCGGTTTCGCGACAGCAACCATCGTTGTTTCTCCTTGACACGGATTTGAAAGGTCACTCCGAGCGTTTTCTCTATAGGAAAGCACGAGAGGTCAGAATCAAAATAGAAGCTGATGACGGTTGCGGGTGATGCTCTGCAGGAGGCCGATGCATGCCATCAGGGTCAGTATGTTGCTGCCGCCTGCGGAGATGAACGGCAGCGGCACCCCTGCGACCGGCATAATGCCGATGTTCATCCCGATATTTTCCACGACATGGAAAGCCAGCATAGAGACGACGCCGGAAGCAATCAGTTTGCCGAGTATGTCTTCATCGGCGACTCGAATCACCTGAACGCCCCGCCACAGCAGCCCCCCATAGAGAATAGCGAGCAGCAGTGTGCCGGCAAATCCCAGTTCCTCACCGATGTCTGTAAAGATAAAATCTGTCTGCTTCTCGGGAACGTAGCCGCCATGCACAAGAGAGCCCTGCATCAGCCCCTTGCCCCACATCTGGCCGGACCCGATCGCGACATGCGCCTGCCAGACATGATAGCCTTCTTTATTTTTGTCGGCGTCCGGTTCGAACAGAGACTTATACCACGTTACGAGCCGCTGGCGCTGATAGCCCTTGATGATCTTGCCGCTGTGCCAGAGCATGGCGAACAGCAGAACTCCGGTCAGAACCAGCAGCAGCAGATGTTTGACTTTTGCCCCCGCCATAAAGACCATTCCGAACCAGATCGCAAGCAGCACCAGCGCTGTGCCAAGGTCTGGCTGTCGGAATATCAAAACCATCGGCAGGGCGATATGCAGAAGCGACAGCAGAAACGTTTTCGGCGTGTGCAGAGTGTCGTGGTGTTTTGTCAGGAAAATCGCCAGGGTGAGAATCACGCAGAGTTTGGCGAACTCCGAAGGCTGAAACTTGAAGCCGGCGATATTGATCCACCGCGCCGCCCCATTGATGCCATGGGCGAACTTCAGGACGACCGCCAGTGAAATCAGATTGAACCCGTAGATGTATCGGCCGAAACGTTCGTAGAGGTGATAGTCCACCAGGCTGGCAGCGGCCAGTCCCACCGTTCCCAGCACGATCCAGAGCAGCTGACGTTTATGGTACGGCGTGGCGTCGCCGTGTGTCACACTGTAAATGATGAGGACGCCGAAGAGCGCCAGGCCATACGTGAGCACCAGCAGCGGAATATCGATGTTTTTATGGAGACGGTTATCCCGCATCATGGTTCGATCTCAGTTCGGCAGGAGGCAGAAGGGGCTGCAGGGCCGTGAGGAGACGGCTTGCCACCTCACGCTTGGCAAGCATTGGAAAGGCTTCTGTACGCCCGTCTGGCCAGAGCAGCGTGACGATGTTGGTGTCTGTATCGAACCCCGCTCCAGCCTGCGTGACATCGTTGGCCACGACCAGATCCAGGCCGCAGCTGCGCAGTTTGGCGAGGGCGTTGGTAAGCAGGTGCTCCGTCTCCGCCGCAAACCCGACGACGATCTGCCCCGGACGCCTGCGGGCAGCCAGTGCTGCGAGAATGTGAGTCGTCTGCCTCAGCCGCAGCGTCAGCGTCTCTGCCGCACCATCGCCGGCAGTTTTCTTGATTTTCTGCAGCGCCACTGTTTCCGGAGTGTAGTCGGCGACAGCGGCGGCGGCAATGAAGAGGTCGCAAGCGGCGAAGCGTTCGGCGCAGGCGCCGTACATCTCCTCCGCACTGCCGACATGCACGATCTCCACGCCAGCCGGGGCGGCGGCCGTCGCATACCCACTGACCAATGTCACTTCTGCGCCGCGCGCGGCCGCTTCCGCCGCGACCGCGAAGCCCATCTTACCGCTCGAACGATTCGAGAGGAAACGCACCGGGTCCAGCGGTTCCCGTGTCGCCCCCGCCGTCAGCAAAACGCGTATGCCCCGCAGCGTCCGGTTCGGGGTCAGCCGATCTACGACGGCCTGTACGATCTCGTCCACGTCGGCCAGTTTGCCATAGCCCACATCCTGGCAGGCCAGCACGCCATATCCCGGCTGCACTATCTGCACGCCGCGCTCCTGGAGTATCGCCAGGTTCGCACGGGTGGCAGGATGGTCCCACATCACCGTATTCATGGCAGGCGCGACCAGCAGCGGCGCTGCGGGAGGGGCGGCGAGCAGGCAGGTGGACAGCATATCGTCGGCGAGGCCGTGCGCCATTTTTGCCAGCAGGTTCGCAGAAGCGGGGGCAACCAGGATCAGATCGGCGGACTGCGCCAGATCGATATGAGCGATGCGCTCCGTCTGCGGCTCATCGAAAAGATCGGTCAGCACCGGATGGCGCGTGAGCGCGCGCAGGGTCGGCACGCCGATGAACCGCTCCGCGTGGGCCGTCAGGACGACATGGACCGAAGCCCCTAGTTTCCCCAGCCGGCTGCACACATCGGCGGCTTTATAGGCGGCGATACTGCCGGAGACGCCGAGCAGAACTCTTTTGTCAGCAAGCGGCAGGGTGCTCATTTCGAATATTTTCGCTCCGCCTCGATCATGGCGCACAGGATCTCACTGGCGACTTCCAGATTACTGTTGACGAGCACATAGTCGTAGCGCGCCAGAAACGACTCTTCGTACAGCGCGGTGGTGAGACGGCTCAGAATGCGCTCTTCGCTCTCCGTGCGGCGCGCGCGCAGCCGCCGCTCCAGTTCGTCCCGCGAAGGCGGCTTGATATAGATCAGGATCGCATCCGAAGCCATTTCATGCACCCGCATCGCGCCCTGCACTTCGATCTCCAGAATGACATCCAGCCCCTGTTCGCGCTGCCACCGAATACTGTCGGCAGGCGTTCCATAAAGATTGCCGTTATACGCGGCATATTCGAAGAAGAATCCCCGTTCGATCCCCTCTTCGAACTGCTCCCGCGTGTAGAAATGGTAACTGACGCCGTCCACTTCGCCGGGGCGAGGCGGGCGCGTCGTGGCGCTGATGCTGTAGACAAGGTTTTCCACCCTCGCGAACAGCCGTTTCAGCAGCGTTCCCTTGCCTACCCCCGACGGTCCGGAGACGACGAACAGCCGTCCTGGCGGCGTCCCTTCCGGTCCACTTCCGTTCATACGTCGCTCACCCTCTCTTCCGAAGCGTTCTTCGATTCGGAAGCCTTTGCTCTTTTTCCGTATTTCTGTAGTGGATTATAGCATTCTGTATCTCCTGCGTCAAACTCAAGACGAGAAAGAGCCGCCTCATAGAGAGGTGACGCGGCCTTCGAGGAGAAATCGGGAAATGCTAAAGGGAGGGGGATTCGAGGGCTTCGGGGACGAAACGATAGCCGAGGCCGCGCACGGTTTCAATGAGAGCTGCATAGAGAGCAGGCAGTTTGGAGCGGACACGCTTGATCGTCGCATCCACGGCACGTTCGTCCCCTTCGGAATGGGAACCCCATACCTGCATCAGCAGGGATTCGCGCGTGAAGACCCGGCAGCGATGCGTCATCAAAAACTGCAGCAACTGAAACTCGCGCACAGTCAGCGGCAGAAGCTGTCCATCGACAGATGCAGAGCGGCGCGCCAGATCGATTACCAGTCCTCCGACCTGGACCCGGTGCTGAGTATCGACCTGCTGGAAGCGCCAGAGCAGCATCTGCACCCGTGCCAGCAGTTCCTCGGCGGAATAAGGCGGCAGCAGGAAATCGTCCACGCCGACGGTCAGATGCGGCGGGCTGAGATGCGTGCGCCGGGCCAGTGCGAGAATAGGAATGGGATGCGTGTTGAGCTGGCTCCGCAGCAGACGGCGGACATGCAGCAGCAGCAGCAGGTCCTCCGCCAACTCCAGGAGGAGCGCATCGGGCGCGAACGCCTCGAACTCCTCCAGAAGCTGCCGGTCGTCCGGCGACAACAGGCGGACGGCATAGCCCGCTGTTGTCAGGGAGGTCTGTACTTCGAACCAGTCTTTAGTGCCGATCAGCAGCAGTCTTTGCATGGGTTGGGTTCAGCGGCAAGGCGGCGATCAGTATCGGTAGTTGAGTTCGAGATAGCTGAAGACAGAATCACGACTCTTGTAGATAGAGGAGATGACATTGCCGCCGTTGGCGTACGAGACGTAGCCCGTCACAGTCACAGATTCTGCGGGAGTGTAGTCCACGCTCAGATCGAACAGGGTCGCCAGACTGCCCTTCCCGCTGCTCGTTCGCCCATTGTACCCGAACACGGAGTTGTCGTAGGCACCGCCGCCGCCATACCAGAGATCGTGGCTGTCCGCGAGGCGCAGGGAGTGTACATCGCCGCGAATGGTGAAGAGCGGCGCGGTCATGCCGTGTTTGGGAGCGGTGCGCAGGATCGCCTGAACGAAAATATCCTGCAGGTTCGACTCGTTGTAGAACGGATCGCGGGCATAGACGCGCGGCGTCGGCAGGATCGGGAAAAACGTGCCGTGCTGACCGTTGCTGCCGTTGCCGTCGCCGCTGCCCAGATAGTACCCCGCCCGAAACCAGGGCTTGAGCGCGGCTCTGCATCCGTCCGGCACGGTGTAGATCAGTTCCGGATTGAGCAGGCGCGGGTTCGTGAGGCCGCTGCCGAGAAACGGAAACACACCCTGAAAGAAAACGGGCCGGGCTGCACCTAAGCTCACCATCTGTTCAAATCGACTGCTCGCCGCAAACGTCATTGGTTTTACTCCCCGGCAGCTCTGCGTCAAGTATCCTGAAACGCAAAAGGCCGTCCCCTGTCGAATAGTCTGAATTCGGCAGCGGGACGGCCCTAACACAAAAACCGACACGATACGTCAGCATCTGCGCGAGAGAACCCTCGCTGCAAAATGCCAACATCCGCGTCGGCCGATATGAAGTTCTTGTCTTGAATCTACATTGATACTTCGCTTCCGGGTCATTCCGAAGGAGAAGTGATTATAGGATAACATACCAATATGACAGAACCATGACAAACACGCCCTTTTTTGTCACAAAAAGCGATTTTACGAAAATATAGTTCGTCCGGAAGGAGTTGCGGCGTCAAATCAAGAAGAGGGGTGAGAGGTTTCCAGCCCCACGACACCCCGGAGGGTATCCGGCCTTCTCCAAAACGAGCCTCGATGGGAGCAGCGCTTTGCCGACCAGTTATAAAACGTGTCCCCGGTGCGGTTTGACACTTGCGTCGGCAGTGGCTGTGTGCGGCAGATGTGGAAACCATTTTCCCGTTGAAGGCGCTCCCCTCGCGCCGCCACCGCCCCTGCCCCCTCTGCCGGAACTGAGCGTTCCTTATCAGCACCCCAGGCCGCCCTCGCCCCAGGAACCCCGGCAGAAGGTCATCGCGATCTCTCTGGCGCTCGGTCTTGGCGGAATAGGCGCACACGGCTTCTATCTGGGCAACAAGGCCATGGGGTCGAGCCTGGCGGTGATGTGCGTCGGCGGGGGGTGCGTTGGATTCATCCTGTTTATGCTTTCGCTGGCAGGAGCTGTTTCGATATGGCTGACAGCCCTCGGACTGGTTCCAATGCTCATCGCCATGACGGTCCCCCTGATCCAGGCGGCCCGCTACGGTCTCGCCAGTCCCGAGCAGTTTCACCAGTGGTATGTCGTCGAAAAGCGCTGGTTTTGAGGAGCCCTGCCCTTTTTAAGGCATTTGCTTCTGGGGCAGGATCAAGCGCACAGAGGCAATAGAGCGTGGGGGCACCCCTTCCTGTGTCGGGAAGGGGCCGGGGGTTAGGTCGCCCGGTAAAACGCGGAGAAAGCTGCTGTTCGTTTTCCAGGAGGGAAAGAAGCTTTTTTGGCCTCTGCTTTACCGGTCCCGCAGTACGACGTAACTGGTGAGGGCATAGAAGCAGTCTAAGGCCGGGCTGGACGGCAGGGAGACGAGCGCTTCTGCGGCGAGTTCGACCTGCTCCTGCGCGAAGTCACGGGTCCGGTCGAAACTGCCGTAGGTGGAGAGCAGAGCGCAGATGCGCAGAACGGCGGCATCGTCGAGGGCAGGATCGCCGAACGCGGTCAGGAGCTGGCCCCGTTGTGCAGGGCCTGCATCCTGCAGCGCCAGCAGAAACGGCATCGTGGCGCGTCCATCGCGCAGGTCGCTGCCGCGCGGCTTGCCGGTGATCTCCGGGTCCCCAGTGTAGTCGAGCAGATCGTCGGCAAGCTGAAAAGCCAGGCCCAGCCGGGAACCGTACTGTGCCAGCGCGTTTTCGGTGCGCGCGTCGGCATTGGCGATGACTGCGCCGCAGCGGCAGCAGCCTTCGAGAAAAACTGCGGTCTTCTTACGGAGAATTTCGAGATATTCCGCCATAGGCAGATCGTGGCGGCCCGCGACGGCGATCTCCATGACTTCGCCCTCGCTCATCGTCACCGTGATATCCGCGATAATGCGCAGCAGGCGCACATCCCCATCGTCGGCAAGCAGGCGCATGGCCCGCGCCAGAATATAGTCGCCGCTGATGACCGCGACGCCGTTGCCGAAAAGCGCGTTGGCGGTCGGTTTCCCGCGCCGGGTGCCGGTAGCATCCACTACATCGTCGTGGACCAGAGAGGCCATGTGGATGAGCTCGACTGCGGCTCCGATGGTCGCGATACGGGTGCGCTCGATGTCGGACTGCTGGGCGCGCGCGGAGAGGGCGACCATCGCGGGGCGCAGGCGCTTGCCCCCGGCCCGCAAAATATGATTGGTCAGCGCGCTGACGGTGCGGACGTCGGAACCGATGGAAGCATCGAGGCGGGCTTCGACTGCGTCCAGGTCCGGGCGGATGTAGTCGTGGAAGACAGCTGCGGCGCTGAGCGCGGGGACAGGTCGGGCGGCCTTGTCCGAAGAGAGGCGGGTGGTAGCTGCGGTCATGGATTACCCTCCGAGCCGGGAAGCATGGGGCGGACGCCGAGATGGATGCAGACCGTACCGAAGTTGAGGTCCCGCACCTGGATCCCGCACAGGCCGACACGCTGCATGATGGCTGTCAGCTCTTCACGGGAGACGAACAGTTTCATGGATTCAGGCAGATAAGTGTAGGCTTCCTGCCGGCTGAACAGCCCGCCGAGACGCGGCAGGATATGGAACAGATAGAAATCGACGAACGGTCGATACCAGACAGGGCGCGGACGGTTGAACTCCAGAATGACGACGCGTCCGCCGGGCTTGACGACTCGCGCCATCTCTCCGACGGCCTGCTCGATATGGGCGACATTGCGAATGCCGAAACCGACGGTCGCGACATCGAACTGCCGATCGGGATACGGCAGATGTTCGGCATTGGCGACCATCATGCGGATCGGACTGCCCTGCGCGCAGGCGACCTTGTCAAGGCCATTGCGGATCATGGGTTCGCAGAAATCGGCCCCTGTCACCTGGCCGGTTACTCCTGCGGCCTGCGCGAGATCGACGGCGAAATCTCCGGTTCCGGTGCAGACATCGAGGCAGCGATCCCCCGGTTCGACCTGCGCTATACGGACGGCCAGCCGCCTCCAGCGTTTATGGCTGCGAAAGCTGAGGAGATCGTTCAGGAGATCGTAGCGGGGAGCGATGGCCGCGAACATCTCGCGCACATACCGCTCTTTATCTCCGGCATAGAGAGGCAGGGGCGGTCGATCCCGTCCTTCTGTCTGCCCGCTCTGGCTTGTTGGTTCCGTGTAGGTCGCTGCCATCCCGAACCCGCCTCTCCACTCCCCGGTGTCTTCTCGGTCTCAGTTAGTTCTACGTACGCGGACAGACTTCGTTGCATTTTTCACAAAGTCCGGGAAGAACGTGCCTCAAATGCTGAAGACCGCGCCGATTAAGCACATTATACCCCAATTGACGCCTGTACGCTTCACGCAGTTCCCGGCATCGATGTCCCTGCCTAAACTTCCCAATTAAGAAGGGAGAGGGCCGCTTTCGGCTCGATCTGCTTGCACTTTTTGCTGCGGTGTGGTACTATCGGGCGGACAATGATCCTGGGTCTGCGCCTGCCCCGAAACAGACAGTTTTGCTCGAACGAATCGCTCTTTAAGGAGGCTCTATGAGGACCGGAAGTATCCTTCCCTTGCGCGGTAATGCTCTGCCGATGGCAGCAGCCATCGGCCTGGCTGTTTTCTTCACTGCCGGATGCGGCGGCGGCTCGGCGCCCAGCACACGCTCCGCTGGCCCCACAGCACAGACTCGAACCCGGCTTGCCTCGCTGCAAAATCAACAGCTGCGGGCGCTTTCGCAGAGCGGAGTGCAGCCTGCTTCTCTGGCTGCTGCCCGTAATGGTGCGTTCGCCGCCGCCTCCACCCTGCTTGTAGGATCGGCACCCGCAGGCGTGGGCGCAGCAAGTGGAGGCGCCTCCCTCAGCAGCGGCGCACAGGTAGCGGCTCTTCCTCTCATCGGGGCATTTATCACCAACGTGGCCTCGGTCCGGCCGGGCGCCGGAACCGGATCCGTATCTGGACGTGCCGCACGCCGTGCCCGCGTCCGGC
>JAYTGR010000800.1:0-3625 GCA_043733205.1 Chthonomonadaceae bacterium | reverse complement strand
GCGAACTGTACGCAACAGTGCCGCTTCGCGAAACCCTGCCGTCCGAAACTCTTCCAGGAAAGCGCCGCTCTCCTTTGCACCCGCGATTCAACTGAACCAGTTCGCCGCGCTGCGGCGGTCTGCTGCGGCCAGAGGAGCAGTCAGTACAAGCTCTGCCGCGTAGACCGCTCCGTCTGGGGTGAGCATCGAGGGGCTGAAATCTATGGCGATCACCTTACCCTGTGCGCCTGTGCGTCCGGAGGCGATCAGCGTATTCAGTCCCGCCCCGCATCCTAAATCCAGCACCGTATCTCCTTCCGAAATATCTTCGAAGAGGCTCGTGTTCGAAACCCCGCAAAACGCTTCCACCGAGATCGCAGGAAGCGTAAGTTTGCGCAATCGGTCGTGAAATCTCCTGATTCGCTGTTACTGTTTATGAAAATGCCGATGTCGCACACTGTGTCTTGATAGTATAGAACATAATACTGCATTTTGATCGGAAGAAACAGAGCCATCGAGCGTCCTTTTCCAGGCTGGAGCGGGAATATATGAGCGAAAGCGGCAAAAACAAAATTCAGCAATGGTGGCATACTCTTGCCATGCAGTCAGATCGTGCAGGCCAACCCGATGACGCCAGGATACCGGCCACCTTACTGGATTCCGGAGCACCGCGCTTTTGGCTCGCGGCTCTATTCACCGGAATTGGTGCAGGTGTAAGCGCAATCATCTTGACTCGCCTTCTGGAAATCGTCCAGCATCTGGTCTGGGCCGGGTCAGGCACGCATATCCTTGATGCAGCAATGCATGCCGACGCCTGGCGTCATATCCTCGTGCTTTTGTGTGCTGGGGTGGCTGTCGGTCTCGGGCAGCTTGTGCTGGCACGGCTTTCCAGCGGCAACGGAATTGACATCACGACCGCCATCTGGTTTTCAGCGGGGCGGCTGCCTGTTGTGCGCACTTTAGGCAGTGCGCTGCTCTCAGTCATTGTCGTGGGCATGGGGGTCTCTCTTGGCCGCGAAGGCGCGCCCAAGCAAGCTGGGGCTGTTATTGCCAATCTTCTCTCAGACAAAGCCCGCCTCTCTGATGAGCAGCGCCGGCTTCTTGTAGCCTGTGGCGCTGGCGCAGGCATGGCGGCAGCCTATGGCGTTCCGCTCGGCGGCACTCTCTTTGCACTGGAAGTACTGCGCGGAATGTTGGCTCTGCGACTGGTACTGCCTGCGCTGCTCGCCTCAGTGGTCGCGTCCATTATCGCTTGGCGTGTGCTTCCCAATGTGCCCACTTACGACATCCCCACGTTTTTAAATTCCGGTGGTGCCCTTACCCTGGCGCTCGTCATCGGCCCTCTGGCAGGTCTCGTCTCCGTAGGCTACGTGAGAACAGTCGCCTGGGCGGATCGCAGTAAGCCGACAGGATGGCAGCGATGGGGAGCGCCCGTTCTTGCACTCGGCCTGCTGGGTCTGGTTTCCATCAAATTCCCGCAGGTGCTGGGCAATGGCAGAGACCTCTCGCAGCTGCTCTTCACAGGCGGGATCACCTCGACTGGGCTTCTGCTGGCGCTTTTACTGCTGAAACCTGCTGCTACGCTTTTATGCCTAGGAAGCGGCACGCCAGGGGGCTTATTCACTCCTTCATTGACGCTGGGCGCTTTGCTCGGCGGGCTGCTGGGGTCTGTTGCTTCACATCTCGGATCCGGAGTTCCCATAGGCCTGTGTGCCTTACTGGGCGCGGGTGCCGTGCTCGCTGCCACAACTCAAGGACCGATCTCGGCCGTCGTGCTGATGATAGAGCTCACAGGAAAGGACCGATCGTTCATGGCTCCTCTTCTGCTTGCTGTCATCACCGCTACCTTGGTCTCGCGTATGATCGAGCCGCGCTCGATCTACGACGCACGTCTATCTGATGAGCAAGTCCAGGACCGGTTAGCAGCGCGTGAGCCATCAGCGCAATAGCAGTTTGTCGAAGAGTTCGTTCCTCCTAGTCACAAAGCATCTGCACACGAATATGGACTACGGGGCGTTCGGTCTCCCTATCGGCGCTGCGGACCCACGAGATCGCCTCGGAAACCCTGTTCCGATGGATACCCCTCGGCAGAATGGTTCACGGAACATGGTGAGGCTGCCGCACGTCCCATAACCGTTCGTGACTCTACCGCTGCCATGACGCCCCCATGCAGCGGATGTCGAAGTACAAGGAAGGCGAAAAACAATGAACTACAGAAACTACGTGTCCGTCATGACAAGCGGCGCGTTGGCGGCGGCGCTGCTTATATCGCAGGTTACCCCTGGCGCAGCCCAGGACACCAGAACCATTACTCTGGAATCGGGAACGGTCATTCCTGTCAAACTCCGCGATACGCTCAGCTCCACGGATTCTCAGAAAGGCGACCGGTTCACCGCGACCCTTCAATCTGAAGATGTCGCAAGATCGCTCAAGCTGCCTATCGGAACGAATATTGAGGGAACTGTCTCGGCGGTGCGGCCGATGCAGGGCCAGGATCCCGGAGTGATCTCACTCAGTTTCGATCGGGTGATCTTACCGAACGAGTCGTCTTATCCGATCCACGGCTCGCTGATCGGCCTCGATGACAAGAGCGTCACCCGATCCGGCAACGGGAGGCTGGTGGCAAAAACCGACCATAAGAACAAGACGCTTATGTACGCTGGCTATGGTGCGGGGGCGGGTTTGATCCTCGGCGCAATTACGAAAGGCAACTCGATCCTGGATACGCTGCTCGGCGGCGGCCTCGGCTATCTTTTCGGAAACCTCGACAAGAGCCATGGCGATCCGAAGGACATTACACTGAAGCCGAATACCGAAATGGGAGTGCGTCTCGACCGCAGCATCAATATTACAACGTATGACGATGGCACGGGAACAGGCAGTTCTTACACGACGCCCAATCCTCGGACCCAGACCGACAGAAACGGCGATCCGATCGCATCGGACCCGAATCGGGATCCTTACGACTCCCAGCCGCTCGGCAGTCAGGTTTCGACGCAGTCCGATCCTTATCAGGTGCTGAACCAGTTCACAGACATCCGCGATAACGGGCAGCCTATCCGAGTCATAGTCGGCGGACGCGAACTGGAGTTCCTGTCTTCCGCGCGCCCGTTCATCTCGAACGGAATCGTGATGGTGCCGGCCGTTCCCGTGCTGAAGGCCGAACACGACCGCTATTCGTATTCGTCGATCCAGTTCTGGGCCGATGGACCCGGTGAGTCGCTCACCGTCAAATTCGGCACCCGTGTCGCGACCGGAAACGGCAACCACCGCTTCACTCTGCCAGCCACGGTTCAGCGCCGCAATGGCGCGGTCTATGTGCCGATGCAGTTCCTGGCGCTCGTCACGGGACAGAAGCTGAGCTTCGACCGGGACAGCCAGACCATGGAACTCAGCGGCTTACGAACCGCCGCACTCCGTAACTGACACCTGTCTGCGAAACGAACGCCCGTCTGAACGTCTCCCGGAAACCTCCGTTTCCGGGAGACGTTTCGTCTCTTTCCCCCGCTTTCAACCTATCGGAAGCTTCGCATAGGCCTCCTTACGCTTCATGTCAGGACTGTCGGTTACCGGCAGGCGCAGACTCCGAGGCAACGCTCGTGATGTCTCCGGTCGTTGTTGTGTCGTAACCGCCCAGTATCGAGAG
>JAYTGR010000799.1:0-1138 GCA_043733205.1 Chthonomonadaceae bacterium | reverse complement strand
AGCTGACTTCGCCTGCCAACAGTATCGGCGTGTTTCTCGGCAAAGTCGAGCCCGAAAAGAAGTCCAAACCCCGCCGCCGCTTCGGACAGCCGGTGGATCAGGAGCCGGAAAAACCGGCGCAGACTGTGCGTATCGCCCTCGGTGACAAAGAGTATATCGCCAACGTCGATCCCAAACTGGAAAACCCCGAGTTCAAAGTCGGCACCCAGGTCAAAGTCAATGAGGCGTTCGCTGTCATCGGAGATCTCGGTTTCTCGCTCGAAGGCCCGATCGTCAAGATCTCCGAAGTGCTGACAAACGGACGCCTGCGCGTCTCCATGGACGCGCAGGGCATGTCGTCCCGGGTCGTCTATCGCGGTGAGCCGCTGCTGGAGGAGACCCTGAAGCCCGGCTCCGAAGTCCGCATGGAGCCGAACTTCAAATGCGCGCTGGAGTACTTCTCCGCCAAAGAGACCATGGACTTCTACCTCGAAGAGGTGCCCATCCTGCCCTGGAACAAGATCGGCGGTCAGGAAGAGGCCATCGGGGTCATCAAAGATGCGATCGAACTGCCTCTGCTGCACCCGGAACTCTTCGCGCGGTTCGGTAAGCGTCCGCTGAAAGGCATCCTGCTCTACGGCCCTCCCGGCTGCGGCAAGACCCTCATCGGCAAGGCGACCGCTTATAACCTGACCCAGGAGTATCGTGAACGCACCGGACTGGACGTCAAAGAGTACTTCATGTACATCAACGGCCCCAAGATCCTGAACATGTGGCTCGGCGAGTCGGAGCGCATGGTGCGCGACATCTTTGCGCAGGCCCGTGAGAAGTCGCGGGAAGGCAATCTGGTCTTCATCTTCATCGATGAGGCCGAGTCGCTGCTGCGCACCCGCTCTTCTGGACGCTATATGAATATCTCCAACACGCTGGTGCCGCAGTTCTGCGCGGAGATGGACGGTCTGGTCAGTCTGGAGAACGTGGTCGTCATGCTCACCTCCAACCGCCCGGACTACATCGACCCGGCGATCCTGCGGCCGGAGCGCATCGACCGCAAGGTGAAGATCGTTCGGCCGGATCGCAAAGCGTCGCGTGACATCTACAAGATCTACCTGTCCGATGTGCCGCTCGATCCCACGCTGATCCGCGACCACAAAGGCAA